>CAZXCO010000481.1:0-12389 GCA_964639095.1 uncultured Solibacteraceae bacterium | reverse complement strand
GGCATGAAATTCCCATTTTCCATTCGATGGCCGCGGAGGGATTCCGGATCGGCGATTTCAAGGTCACACTTCCGGCGCCCTCGAATTTCATGGTGTCGAGCTACAAGCCCGGATTGAGCGACCGCTTTTATCCCACCCGCTCGGATCTGCTGCGAGAACTCGCCGGGATCGTGCGCGACGAAGTCGAATGGCTCGTGTCGCAGGGCATCACTTACATTCAATTCGACGCGCCCTTTTACTCCCACTATCTCGACCCGGAGCATCGGCAGGAGATGCAATCGCAGGGACGCAATCCGGACAATGAACTGGCCGAGGGTATCGCCGCCGACAACGCGGCGCTTGCGGGAGTGCCGCGCGATCGGGTGACGACGGCGATGCACGTTTGCCGCGGCAACAGCCGAGGCCGCTGGTTCACCGAAGGCGGATATGGTGCCATCGCAAGGGCGCTCTTCGGAGCCATGGATGTCGACCGCTTCCTGCTGGAGTACGACGATGAGCGCTCGGGCGACTTCGAGCCTTTGCGGGAGGTCCCGAGCGGCAGGAACGTTGTGCTCGGGCTGATCACGACCAAGTGGCCGCAACTCGAATCGCCGGATCTCCTGCGCAGGCGCATCAACGAAGCGGCTCGTTACATTCCGCTGCAGAATCTGGCAATCAGCCCGCAGTTCGGATTCGCGTCGGTGGCAGCCGGCAACCTGATCTCGATCGATGACCAGTGGCGCAAACTGGAACTGGTCGCGGCGACGGCCCGGGCGGTGTGGGGCGCCGCCTAAGCGAAGGCCTCGTTATGGGAACAGAGAAAGCTGCCGGGGACTGCCGCGTCCCGCGGTACGGCCGCCGAGTGACGGCGAAATGCGGCGCTCGTGATGGATGACGGCCGCGAAATCGGCTTCGGGCTCCAGCCGCTGCTCCACGACCCTGACGAAGCGGTCGAGACGGCGGAATCCGTCGATTTTTTCCCTGCCTTCGATCCTGGCCGCGTCGAGAGAGCGGCGGAGCACGTCGATGGATTCGTCATAGGTGCGGAGGGGCACGGGAAACGGATGACCGTCCTTGCCGCCGAGCGCGAACGAAAAACGCGCCGGGTCGGAAAAGCGGACAGGGGCCCCATGAACGACTTCGGCAACCAGGGCCAGCGTCTGCAGCGTGCGCGGGCCGAGATTTTCCACAAGCAGGAAGTCGGCGAATCCTTTCAACTCGCGATCGTGAGCGACCGCAAGTACGGCGCCCAGTCGCTTCAAATCCACATCGCCGGGCTGCACGTCGTGATGACGCGGCATCTCGAGATGACGGACGGTCCGCAGCGTGACATCGGGGTTCTCGCGGCCCATTGCCAGCAGGGCATTCCGGGCGGGTCCCGCCCGCCCGTCGACCAGATTGACGATCTCACCCTGATGCTCGCCCGCAATGGCTGCGTGCGGGGCTTCGAAGAAATCCCGCACGTTCGCGGACTGCCAGTGATAGCGGCGCGCGAGGCCGGAACGTGCATTCATGCCCTGCTGCACGACAGCCCACTCACCGCTGGCGGCGACGACGAAGGAATGCAGGTAAAGCTGGAATCCATCGGTGATACAGTTGTTGTCGATCTTTGCCGTCAGGCGGCTGGTGCGGGCGAGAGCGTCGCCGTCGAGGCCGCGGAGTTCTCCCACTTCGCGCAGCTCGTCGGGCGTGCGTCGCGATTGTCCGCCGCGCCCGCCGCACACGTAGAGCCCGAGTTCGGCGGCGCGGGGATTGAGGCCCCGTTTCAGAGCACCCATTACAGAAGTCGTGATTCCGGAAGAATGCCAGTCCATGCCCATCACGCTGCCGAGCGCCTGAAACCAGAAGGGGTCGCTGAGGCGTGAGAGCAGGGCCGAGTGGCCGTAGTGAAGCAGAACGCTTTCAACGATGGCGGTTCCGAGAAGCGTCATGCGCTGAGCAAGCCAGGCAGGCACATGGCCGCCGTGGAGCGGTAAATCAGAGGAACCAGATCGCCTCACATTCTCATTATCGGCCGCGCCGTTCTCATGCCGGCGGCGCCACTGGCAGCATGGCGGGATTGTGGCTCAACGCACACACTCGCTTTGCCCCACGTGGAATTACGGGTAGGCTGGAATCACTCTTCGAATCAGCGGACAAATTTCCAGAATCACAAAAGGACAGGTATGAGCCGGCAGGTGGCGAAGGCCGGAAAGGAATTTGCAGCAGACGATTGAGCGAAAGGGTTCGTAGTGAAAACATCGGAAATTCTTAGTGCCTGGGCCAGAATACTGCGGGGGGAACGGCCCTCGCTGTCCATCGAACTGACCCGCGAATGTCCCTTGAGGTGTCCGGGATGCTACGCATACGATGACGCCCATCTCGGAGGAGGAACCACGCTCCGCGGGCTGCACGACAAGAAGGGGCAGGAACTGATCGATGGAGTGCTCGAAATTGCGGAGCGTCTGCGTCCTCTGCACTTGTCTTTAGTCGGCGGCGATCCGCTGGTTCGATATCGCGAACTCGAGACTCTGGTCCCGGAACTGATCCAGCGCCGGATTCACGTGCAGGTCGTGACCAGCGCTTTCCGGCCGTTGCCCGCGGGCTGGGCGACGCTCCCGCATTTCAACGCCGTGGTGTCGATCGATGGCCTGCAGGCGGAACACGATGCGCGGCGGGCGCCGGCTACCTACGATCGCATCATCCGGAACATTGCCGGCCACCGCGTCACGATCCACTGCACCATTACCGGTCAGATGATGAAGCGCCCCGGATATCTCGAGGAGTTTCTGCGGTTCTGGACTTCGCGGCCGGAAATCCACCGGGTCTGGTTCAGTCTGTTCACACCACAGATCGGCGATCGGATGCCGGAGATCCTGACGCCGGAGGAACGGGATCGGGCAATTGCGGATATGTTGGCGCTGCGGAGGATTTTTCCCCGGCTGGATATGCCGGAGGGACTGATCCGGCAATTCGCCACGCCCCCGCACGATCCCGGCGAGTGCATCTTCGCGCAGACCACCCACACCATCTCGGCGGATCTGAAGACGCGGGTGGAACCCTGCCAGTTCGGCGGCAAGCCGGACTGCGGTTCCTGTGGCTGCGTCGCTTCCATGGGCCTTGCCGCCGTAGGGGCTCACAAGGTCGCGGGCATCATTCCCGTCGGCGCGGTCTTCAAGGCTTCGGTCCGGATCGGGCGCAGAAGGGCGGGGCATTCCGCGCCTCCGCCGCCCGCGGTCGAAGAGCCGCTGCGCGTTCTGCCGCAGTGATGCGACTGCCTTCTTAAACCTGAACGGCTGCCGGCTCGGGGAGTGCCGGATGCAGATCAATATAACGCTGACGGCACTCCTGAATGGCCCGGCGCGCTTCGCGCGGGCCGCACCAGCCTTCCATCGTGGTGACCTTGCCTTCGAGTTCCTTGTAAATCGAGAAGAAATGTTCGATCTCGCGCGTCACATGAGCGAAGATCTGGTCCATGGTATGGATCTGATCGTAGCGGGGGTTCCGGTTCGGTACCGCAAGGATTTTCTGGTCCTTCTCTTCGCCGTCGATCATGTTCAGTACGCCGACGGGGCGCACTTCGATCATCACTCCGGGGTAGCTGGGCTGCTGGACGAGAACGAGGACGTCGAGCGGATCGTTGTCGTCGGCAAGAGTGCCGGGGATGAAGCCGTAGTCGCCGGGATAGTGCAAAGGAGAATAGAGCGCGCGATCGAGCCGGAACACACCCAGTTTCCCGTCGTACTCATATTTATTGGCAGAATGCTGGGGAATCTCCACGATCATCCGGACCACTTCGGGCGTTTCAGGTCCGGGATCGATGTCGTAAAGGCGGTTCACCCACTCAGGTTATCATGCGGCGCATACTCGACCGATTCGAGCACGAGCCCCTTGGCGGGCGCTGTGGGACCGGCTTTTCGGCTATCTCCCCCGGATAGAAAGACTTCCAGACCGCGCGTATCGAGGTTTCCGCGGCCGGTCTCGATCAGGGTCCCCACGATGTTGCGGACCATGTGCTTGAGGAAGCCGCTGCCCCGGACCGTATAGACGAGACAGTCTCCCGAGCGGACCATGCGCGAGCTGAAGATTCTGCGGACCTTCGATTTCCCTTCCTCATCGCGCGCGTCGGAAGCCGCAAAAGCGGTGAAATCGTGTTCGCCTTCGATGAGAGGGGCCGCGTCGATCATCGCGCCTTCCTGAAGGGGATACGGGTACTGGTGGACATAACGCCAGTCGAACGGCGAGCAGACAGGTGCGCGGTGGATGGTATAGCGGTAAGTCTTCGCAATGGCGTCGAAGCGGGGATGGAAATCGGCGTGAATCTCGATGGCGCTGAGCACGCGGATGGCCGGCGGCAGAAGGCGGTTGACCGCTCGTTGAAGATTGTCCACCGGGATGGGGTTGGCGATCGTGAAAGCGGCCACCTGGGCGCGCGCGTGAACGCCGGCATCCGTGCGGCCCGAGCCGGCGACATGCACGGGCCGGCCCTCCAGGTTCCCGATGATTTCTTCGAGGACTCCCTGGATGGTCGGGAGGCCGGGTTGCACCTGCCAGCCGTGAAAGTCCGTGCCGTCGTAGGCCAGAGTGATGCGGATGCGCCTCGGCATGGCGGAAGAGGCGTGAGCGTGCAAACCGGTTCAGACCGGTCGCGAGCCGGGTTTGGTCAGAGGCTCGCCGTTCCGGCACATCGGGCATTCCGCGGGCTCGTAGACCGGCACGGAAAGGGTTTCGAGCGACCGGCGCGGAATGCCGAGATCGGCCGCGCCGCCGCTGCGATCGATGATCGAGCCTGCGGCCACCGGCACACCGCCCAGGGCCCGCACAACATCGATGACCTCTTTCGTGCTGCCCCCGGTGGTGATGACGTCCTCGATCACGACCGATTTCTCGCCGGGCGCGATGGTGAAGCCGCGGCGCAGAGACATTTTCCTCTCCGCATCCCGCTCTGTAAAGAGAAAGCGCACGCCGAGCGCCCGCGCGACCTCATGGCCGATGATCAATCCGCCGAGCGCCGGGGAAATCACCAAACCGATCGGTTGTCCGGACGTCAAATCGGAAAGCGCGGCGGCGAGGCGGCGGCCAAGCAGTTCCGCATGGTGTGGGTGCTGGAGAACGAGCGCCGATTGCAGGTAACCCGGGCTGTGCAGACCGCTTGTCAGCCGGAAATGTCCCTGTAACCAGGCGCCGGTCTGCGTGAAGAGGTCCAGAACGCGGTCGGGTTGCGGGGTCACAAACGGCTACTATACCATTGGAAATTACGGCTCAGGGCAATCAAAAAAACGCGAACCGTATCCCGCTCGCGCACGTATTCTCCTGCCTGGAACATTTTTTCAAATTATGAACGCGATCGTCCGCAGTACTGTCGTGCTTCTCGCTTGCGGTTTTTTCGCCGGTCTCCTGCCCGCTCAGGAAGCGGCCCCGGGGAGTACGGTTCGCATCGATCCCGCCACGGGAAGATTCGGATGGCTGACGCGCCCTTACCGGCAGAGGTACGTTCCGCCGGTCAACCTCGCTAACTCATCGCGGCTCGATTCGCTCATTCGCGCCGGGAATCTTTATCTCACGGCAGAGGACGTGATCGCACTGGCGCTCGAGAACAACATCGATATCGAAGTGCAGCGCTACGGCCCGCTCCTCGCGCGGGAGGTGCTGCGGAGGGCCGAAGGCGGCGGGTTGCTGCGAAATGTGGGGCAGGGCGTCGTTCCCGGTCCCGTGAGCGTCAGCCTCTCCGGCGTCAGCGTCAACACCAGCGGCGCCCCGGCGTCGGGCGGCGGCAGCGGCGTCAATGCCGGCGGTGGAATCGTCACGCAGCTCGGTCCGGCTATTGCTTCGTTTGACCCTACGGTCACCGTTTTCACCAATTTCCAGCATGCAACCTCTCCGCAGAGTCTGACCTCGCTGGTGGGACTCAACGCCCTGATCACCAACACGCGCACGCTGACCCTTCAGTACCAGCAGAACTGGTCGACCGGGCTTTCGGCGACCGTAAGCTTCGCCGCCACCCACACGTCACTGAACAGCCCATCCTACAGCGTGAATCCGTTCACCACAGGCGACGTCGATCTGCTGATTACGCAGAATCTGCTGAACGGTTTCGGCCGGGCCGTCAACGGCCGCAACATCCGTGTACAGAAAAACAACATGAAGGCGACGGATCTGCAGTTCAAACAGCAGGTGATCACGACTGTCACGGCGGTGCTCAATCTGTATTGGGATCTGGTCAGCTTCGATCAGGACGTGAAGGCGCGGCAGGAGGAAGTCGCGACCGCCGAGCAGTTGCTGAAAAACAACCAGGAGCAGGTCCGGATCGGCACCCTGGCCGAGATCGAAGTCACTCGCGCGCAATCGCAGCTTTATACCGCCCGCCAGGACATGGTCATCTCGGAAACGAACCGGATGCAGCAGGAGACCGTGCTGAAGAACGCGCTGAGCCGCGCCGGCATTGCGTCCTCCGATCTGGCGGACGTTCACATCGTGCCGCTCGACACGATCACGGTGCCCGCCAAAGACAACATTGCGCCGTTGAACGATCTGGTCGACGAGGCCATGAAAAACCGAGTCGAGATTCAGCAGGCGAAGATTAATCTGGACAGCAATCAACTGAATCTGGCGGGCATCAAGAGTTCGCTGAGGCCCACTTTGCAGGTCTTTGCGGAACTGACCAACAATGGTCTCGCCGGTGTCCCGACGTCCGGCGACCTGACTTTTTCGGGCGGTTTCGGAACCATGCTGGGGCAGATCTTCAGCCGGAATTATCCGAATTATTCGGCGGGCCTTTCACTCAATATTCCGTTGCGCAACCGGGCCGCGCAGGCGGATTATGCGACGAGCCTGGTCGAGATCCGCCAGAACGAGCTGAACCTGCAGAAGCAGAGCAATCAGATTCGCGTCGACGTGCAGAACGCCGTGATCGGTATGCAGCAGGCGCGCGCGCGATACGACGCGGCCGTCGAAGCGCGCAAGCTATCCCAACAGACCTTCGACGCCGATAAAAGGAAATACGAACTGGGGGCGACGACCTCGTACCAGGTGGTGCAGGACCAGCGGGATCTGGCGAGCGCCGAGAGTTCGGAGCTGCAGGCAATGGCCAATTTCAGCCACGCGCACATCGCTTTCGATGAGGCTCTGGGCCGGACGCTCGAAGTGAATCACATTTCGATGGATGAAGCGATTGCCGGACATGTGAAGAGGCCGTCGTCGCTGCCTCCGGCCGCGGAAACGCCGGCACAGCAAGGAGCGCGGCCATGACCTTGCTCCGGAATTCGGTGGTCGTCGGGTTGTGCTGGCTGCTCAGCATCGCGCCGGGCTGGGCGCAGCAGGGGCAGGGAAGCATCGGCATCGAGCCGGTCCGCCCTTCGGCGCCGATTCTGTGGCGTCCTTACAAGCCGGTGAAGGTACCGCCGGTGCGCCTCGGCAATTCCGGCCGGATGCAAATGCTGATCCGGGCCGGCAAGCTCTATCTCTCGGTACACGACGCGATCGCGCTGGCGCTCGAAAACAACATCGACATCGAAATCGCGCGTTACAACCCGAGCGCGCTCGCCTGGAGTCTGGAGCGGGCCGAGGCGGGCGGCGCGCTGCCCGGAGTTCCCAGCGCTGCGGCTCAGACGACCTCCGTACAGAATGGCCAGGGTGTGCTCGGAGCCCAGCAGTCCGCGGGTGTCTCGCTTCCCGGCAGCCGCGGGGGCTCGACTGGCACATCCAACGCGACCGTGTCTCAGGTGGGGCCCGTGACCCCAGTGCTGGATCCTTCGATTCAGGAATCGACGACCTTCAGCCACCGGAGCAATCCTCAACCGCTGAGGACGCTGAGCATCACGCCCAACCTGGTCCAGGGGGCGCGAACTTACACCGGTTCCTATCAGCAGGGATTTCTGACCGGCGGTTCGCTGACCGTCAATTACAGCGAGCACTATCTGAACGAAAACGCGCCGGTGGATGTGCTGAACCCCTCGGTGGCTCCCGCGCTTTCGTTCAGCATCCAGCAGAACCTGCTCCAGGGTCTGGGAGTGGCGGTGAATTCCAGAAGCATCACGGTGGCGAAGATGAACCTGCGGGATTCGGACCTGAATTTCAAGACGCAGGTCACCAACGTGGTGGTGAGCGTGTTGAACGCGTATTACGGGCTGGTCGGGGATTATGAAGACGTAAAGGCCAAGCAGCAGGCGCTGGAGACGGCACAACGGTTTTACGACGAGAGCAAGCAGCGGCTGGACCTGGGCGCTCTGGCCCAGATCGACGTCACGACAGCGCAAAACCAGGTGGCTTCCAGCCGGCTCGCGCTGGTGAACTCGCAGTCCGCCCTGAAGCAGCAGGAAACACAATTGAAGAACCTGATCAGCCGGACGGGCGCAAGCGCCGCACTCATTGCGGAGGCGGAAATCGTGCCACTCGACTCCATCGTCATTCCGGCCCAGGAAGACATCCCTCCGATCAAGGATCTCGCGAAGAAGGCTATGGCGAATCGCAGCGATCTCATCGTGGAAAGGAATAACATCGAGAGCGCCAAAGTTTCGGCCCTCGGCACAGAAAACGGGCTTCTGCCCTCGGCGGGCGTCCTCGCCAGCCGGAGCGACGCAGGTCTGGCCGGACGTCCGAACGTGGTGAATCTTCCTCCATTCCCGCCCTTCAGCGCGGATCCGTACTTCCACGGCGGGATCGGAACGGCGCTCGGCCAAATCTTCCGGGGCAACTTTCCAACGGAGAATATCGGGGTGTTCGCCCAGGCACAAATCCATGACCGCCAGGCTCAGGCCGACTACGGCATCGATCAGCTTTCTCTGCGCCAGCAGGAACTGCTGACGGCGAAGGATGCGAACCAGGCGGAAGTCGACATCATGAATTCGGTCGTGGCGCTCCGGCAGGCCAGAGCGCGCTACGAGGCGGCGGTGCAGAACCGGATTCTGGAGCGGCAGCTTCTCGATGCGGAAGAGAAGAAGTTCAATCTGGGCGCTTCGACACCGTATAACGTCATAGAGCAGCAGCGGGATCTGGTCACCGCGCAGGCCTCCGAACTGGCGGCCCTTGTCTCCTGGCAGAGCGCGAGGATCAGTCTCGATCAGACGACGGGGTCGACTCTGGAAGTGAATCATGTCTCGCTGGAGGAAGCGAAAGAGGGCAAAATCGCACAGAGCTCTTCGCTGCCGGCGACGCTTCCCGAAGCAAAGTAAACTCTGCGGTTGTCGCGCTGCGCGTGCGGAACCGGAATTTCTTGCATGCACCCGGAATGCTCCCGGCGGGGACTGCGGATTCAAAGGGTTTGTACTTTGGCCAGCCGTTTGCATCAGCCGAAAACGTGAATTCTGTAATTGGCTCAAGTGCGACGGGAAAACCATCCTGCCAATCAGTTACTTCTTTCGATTCCTCTATCTGACCTCGACACCCTCCAAGAACCCCACTCGTCGCCTTGAGCCGGAATTCTCTTTGAACTGTTCATGCGACTGGTCCTGGAAATGCTTTGGACTTCCCGTCGGAAGACAGTTCTGACCGGCCCGATTGGTTGTTTTGCTGTTTGAACCTTAATCGCTTTCCCGAAGGAGGACGGCGGCAGGGGAGCGGGGCCGTGATTTCGTGCGGTGCAAGAGGAATGGTGCGGGGTTCTTGCCGTCTCCCCCGCTTTACGGTGCTCCGAAGGGGCGTTAAACCGCCCACCAGAACAGCCTGGGGAGTCCGACAGGTGACGCAGATTCCACGAGACATGCGAGGAGCCGCCGGTGGCACAGCCCCCGGCGGTGCATCTCTTCCCGGTCCGAAGTCCGATCCTCGGCGCGAATTTCATTGCCGGCTTGCATTCATCACAGCCATTCCGCAAACTGTTCATCGCGGCAGCGGCTGTTATGTCGGGATTTCGACGCTGGCGGCCGGACTCAGGACCGCCGGGAGCCACGTGGAAATGATCACGCCGGGGAACCGGTTCGGATCTGCTCCTCTCCTGCTGCGCCGCTACGCTTTCAATCAATCGCTTCGGTTCCGCGGTCGCTGGGATTGCGATGCGACGGTCGGTTTCGACCTCGACGGCTTCGCGCTCAGCGGGCGGAGAGGGATTCCTCACGTCGCGAACATCAAAGGCGTTCTCGGCGACGCGGTTCCGTTCGAGTGCGGCGTCACACGGGCCGGCATGGCGCTGGCGGCCCGCTGGGAAGCGGAACATGCGCGGCGCGCCGATCTGGTGATCACCATCAGCGAATACTGCCGAGAGCGTTTGCGGGAACTGTACAGGGTGAGCGATCCGATCGCGATCGTTCCGGAATTGATCGATCTGGATACCTGGCGGGAACTGTTCCGCGTCAACCCCGCCGTGAGGCACGCCGGGGAATTCACCGTTCTTTGCGTCTGCCGCTTTTATCCGCGCAAACGCGTGTCGCTCCTGCTGCGCGCGGCCGCGCTGCTGCGGGAGGAGATTCCGGGGCTTCGGGTTCGGATCGTCGGCGGCGGTCCTGAGGCGGGTTCGCTCCGCCGCTTGTGGCGCGATTTGCGGCTGGAAGGCGTTGTGACCTGGGTTGGCGACGCGCGGCGCAGCGAACTGGCGCGGGAATACAATCGCGCCGACGTGTTCTGTCTTCCGAGCGTGCAGGAAGGCTTTGGCATTGTTTTTCTGGAAGCGATGGCGGCAGGGAAACCGATCGTCGCCGCGCGCGCCGCTGCCGTTCCGGAGGTCGTGCGTCATGGGGTGCTGGTGGAGCCGGAGAACGTAGAGGCGCTGGCCGACGGCATCCGGCGCCTGTGGCGCGATCCGGATCGCGCTCAGGCCATGGTTCGCCGGCAGAGCGCGGATGTCGAGCAGTACGGGATGGCCGATGTGGCCCGGCATTTCGTGCGTGAAATCGCGCGGGTGGCGTTATGAAGCGCGCGGGAACCCGGCACGCGCGCCGCAGCGCATGGACTGCGCGGATTTCCATGCCGTCCAGAGCGCAGCGCTGAACATCGCCAGAGCACCCAGCCCCATGATCAGCCTGCTTTCGAACGCGATTCTGCCTGCTGTCAGAACCAGGAGGCCGCCCAGAGCGAGAAACAGGGACGCCCGCCCGCAGCGCCTGCACGCGGGAGTGAGGAAGAATGCGAGCGGCAAGCCGGCCGCCATCACAATTGCATACGCGAGGAACCATTTCGATCCCGGCACTTTAATCCCCAGCGGCGCGAGCAAAAGAACGAGACATGCCGGGCATTTGGGCAGAAACGCAAAGATCAGCGAGGAGAGCGACGACGACGCCAGTGCGGATAACGGCGCTGGAGTGGAAACGCGCGGCACGACTCCCCAATGCTACGCTGAGCGCCCTGAATTTGCACTAGTGTCTTTGTATTAGAGCGCATTGCCGCGAAACACGGGCTCTGGCAAAATCACATCAATTATCCGGAGGAAGGATGAATTTGACAGGCGGCAACGCGGGCATCGAATCCGCGATGTTTCACGTCATCATTCAGTTGGTTGCGATCATCGCGGTGGCGCGGTTGTCCGGCAGTCTGTTCCGAAGGATGGGCCAGCCGTCGGTGTGTGGAGAAATTGCCGCCGGGCTGGTTCTCGGGCCATCGCTGTTCGGGCGATTTTTCCCTGCCGCCGCTCAGGTGGTATTCGATCCCGGAGTGGCGCCTGCCTTCAACGTTCTCAGCCAACTCGGGTTGATCCTCGTGATGTTTCTGATCGGACTGGAATTCGACTTCGATCATCTCCCCGAAAACCGCCACATGGCCTTTTCCGTTTCGATCGCCGGGATCGCGCTGCCTTTTTGTCTCGGATTCGGACTCGGAAAAGTGATGCATTCCCAGATGGGCCTGGGTGGTAACTGGATCGATTTTTCTCTCTTCATGGCGACCGCCATGTCGATTACAGCGATTCCCGTCCTCGGGCGGATCATGATCGAGCTGAATATCACGCGGACGCGCATCGGCTCGGTGACGATTTCGGCCGCGGCCATGAACGATGCGATCGGCTGGACCATTCTCGCTCTGATCACGGCCGTCGTGCGCTCCACGTTCGATCCCGTGAAGCTCGCGACGATGGCGGGCGGCGTGATCGTCTATGTGCTCGTGATGGGCTTCGCGGTTCGCCCGCTGGTGACCAGGTGGAGCGAATGGATACTGCGGAGGAACTCCGGCGATCTCTCTTTGAACGGCATGGCGGTGCTTCTGGTCCTGCTGCTGGTCTCGGCCGCCATCACCAACTGGATCGGCATCTTTTCGCTGTTTGGCGCGTTCATGATGGGGACGATCCTTTACGACCAGCACCAGTTGCGCCACGCGATCCGGCGGCGGCTGGACGATTTCGTCACAGCTTTTTTCCTGCCCATCTTTTTCACGTACACAGGCCTCAGGACAGATGTCGGAGCCATGACGGGCGCGATGGCGAGGCTGTTCTGCGGGGTCGTTTTCTGTGCGGCTGTCGCGGGCAAATACTACGGATGCGCGGCGGCGGCCCGAAGGAAAGGTGTCTCGCG
>CAZXCO010000480.1:0-4621 GCA_964639095.1 uncultured Solibacteraceae bacterium | reverse complement strand
AACGCGCGGTGTTTCGGCGTCGGTGCATGTCGGAGAAAATCCCGGCGAGGTTCTTCTGACGCCTGACGGCGAATACGCGCTTGTGGTGGACCAGCGCAGCGGCAATGTGGCGGTCGTGCGAATCACCACTGTCCTCGATCGCAAGGTGAAGACCAAGCCGCTGTTTACCGTTTTTCCCACAGCAGCGGACGCGCGGTCCGCCATCGTTGTGCCGTTTCTGTAACGCGCAGCCGGCGGTTATTTCTTCGCGAAGGCGAGATTCTTTGAGAAAAACGCCATGGTCTTTGTTTCGATCCGCTGCTGAATTCCGCTGGTGTGCGTGCCTTCGTAGATCTCGAAGGCGTGAGGCAGATCGTATTCGTTGAGGATGCCGTCAAGCATCCGGATGGTCGCGGCGATCGCGGTATCCTTGTCGCCCGCATCGAATGCGATGGCATGCAGCTTCCGGAGATTGCCGATGTATTGATCGACCATGGCCAGCGGCGCATTGGCTTTCCACTTCGCCACGACGAGCTTCTGCACTTCGCCGTTCTTCGTGGGCAGATCGAAAAAGAAAGGCGGATTCTTCGGATCGGGCGACCAGACCGCCGCGGACGCGATCTGCGCCTTGGTTCCGAAATCGGCTTTGTTGAAGTCCTCCATCGTGTGGACGTTTTCCGCCTTCGACGGTCCTGACGATGGGCGCACGTTGGGGATCATGCAGCAGGGGCTCAGGGCATAGATGCTCGAGAACACTTCTGGATATTTCATACCGATGCGCATCGTTCCGTAGCCGCCCATCGAGTGCCCGGCGAGCCCGCGTGACGCCCGGTTGGCGATGGTGCGGTAATGGCTGTCGATGTAGCCCACCAGGTCCTTTGTGATGTAGGCTTCCCAGTCGCCGGTCACCACCGAGTCCGAATACATGCTGCCGGCGTATTTCGTATAGGCGTTCGGCATGACGACGATCATTTCCCGCGCGCCCGTCGTCAGCGACTTGTCGATAGCCGCTGGAAGGTTCACAAAGCTTTTTACCAGGCCAAACCAGCGATCGTCGCTGTCTGTGTAGCCGTGAAGGAAATATACGACCGGATATCGCCGGCTGGTCTCCGTCTTGTAGCTCGGCGGCAGATAGACGGAAACGTACCGATCCGGAGAATCGCCCTCGAGATTGCCTTCGAGGCTTTTGCCGTGGACCTTGATGCGTTCGATCGTACCGGTCCGGGGCGCCGCGGCCGCAGCGGCAGCCGCCGCCAGGAAAATCAGGGCGGAGAAATATCTCATCGACTGATGAGTTTACATCGGCCAGGCGCGAAAACACACACCCACAGTGTTCTGTGACAGGGGAGACAGAAACGAAAAAGAGGTCGCTTATTCAATGGCGATTTCGAACAAAGCTGGTTGCGCGGACCGGATCAGGCCGACGCCATGTGAGTCTTGCGCACAGCTTTCTTCGGAGTTTCGACGACTACTTTGACCGGGAAATGTTCACGAAGCCAGTTGTAAATGCCCTCTTTCTGGCTTGCATTCACGACCCGCTGCCACCGGATATCGCCGGTTCGCTCATCGTATTCCGCTACGACGTATGAATTCCCTGTCAGGACGGATACGATCGAATCCTGTCGGAACCTTCCACAGTAGTACGAATCGTTAATAGCCTGACGATCTTGCATATTTGAATTGTAACAGAAATTAAGAAATTTTAGGAATCCGGGGCCGTCGTGGGCGGAACCCGCGGGCCTTTGGCCGAACCCTGTCTTCTGCCCTTCCACTGCCCGCCTTTGCCCTGCCAGTGGAGGCGGGCGGAATCGAGAGTCGCGAAAATATAGATCGCCGCGGCCAGAGGCAGGCTCAATGCAAAGACTGCAGGCTGCCTGTAAAAGCACACCATCGGCAGATAAATCAGGAACATGATGAACCATGTGGCGCCGCCCGCCCCGGCCGCCAGTGGATTGCCGCTCAACAGCAACAGCGGCGGCAGCAGGAACAGCACTATCATGCCCAGGCACGTTCCGGCCAGAAGCAGCGGCGAGTAACGTAACTGCGTGTAAGCTGTGCGGGCGATCATCCGGTGAATGTCGGCGAACTCGGGGTATCTGCGGATGCTCTGAATATCCTCCGTGAGGGTGAGCTCGATTCTCCCGCGAGCGCTCTTGATGGCCTTCGCCAGTGAGCAGTCGTCAATGAGCGCGGATTTGATGCTCGCAAGACCGCCGATCGCGTCCAGCGCCTGCCGCCTGACGAACATCACTCCACCGGCCGCTGCCGCGACTCCGGACTCGGGATCGCTGGCGCGCCGGAACGGGTAGAGCATGGCAAAGAAGAAAACGAAGGCAGGGATCAGGAGCCTCTCCGGAAAGCTCCCGCAGTGCAATCGGGCCATGCGCGAGGTGAGGTCAAGATTTCCCCTTATTGCCCGGGCGGCCAGTCGGCGCAGGCTGTCCGGGGGATGTTCAATATCCGCGTCGGTAAAGCAGATGTAATCGGACCTGCTGTGCACTGCTCCCGCATTCATCGCCGCGACCTTGCCGGACCATCCATCCGCAAGATCCGGGGGGACAATCACGGTCAGCCGATCGCTCCCGCCGTGCCCGCGGGCAAGCTCGGGCGCGACGTTGCCTGTGCCGTCGCTGCTGTGGTCGTCGACCAGGATAACTTTCCAGGCGCCTGGATAATCCTGCGCCAGCAGAGAAGGGAGGCTCTTCGGCAGCGTATCGGCTTCATTGCGGGCCGGAACGACAACGTCGATCGAGGGCCATACGGCAGGCTCCTCGCTGCGCTCGTCGAACAGCAGCTTCCAGAAGCCGCCGTGAAACAGGGCCAGGTAAAGCCATCCGAGCAGAGCAGCCAGACTGAGGGCAATCGAAAGGACAGGCAACTATCAAAAATAGCCGACCGGCCGCCCATGAAAAGCGGAAGGTGGGTCGCGATACGATGAAACTTGACTCCCGATCCGCCCGATATCCTGGCCCGCATTGTGTCCCGCAAGCGCGAAGAACTGCGCGCTTCGACGGTCGATATCGCCGGAATGCGCCAGATCGCCGAATCGAGGCGGTCCGACCGCCGGAACTTCGCCGCGGCTTTGCGCGCGAAACGCCCGGCCGTCATCTCGGAGATCAAGAAAGCCTCCCCCAGTAAGGGCGTGCTCGTCGAAGACTTCCGGCCCGTGGAACTGGCGAAGCAGTACGCGCAGGGCGGCGCGGCCGCGCTTTCCGTTCTGACCGATGTCGATTTCTTTCGGGGCAGTCTGACCGATCTTTGGGCTGCGCGCGCCGCCTGCCCGATGCCCGTGCTGCGCAAGGACTTCACGATCTCCGAACACCACGTCATCGAAGCGGCGGCCTGGGGCGCGGATGCCATCCTGCTGATCGTCGCCATTCTGGACGAAGCGCAACTGCGCGGTTACCGCGAACTCGCGCGCGAATTCGACATGGCGGCGCTGGTGGAAGTCCACGACCGCCGCGAACTCGATGTGGCGCTCGCGTCCGGCGCGGAGATCGTCGGCGTGAATAACCGCGATCTGCGCACGTTCCAGGTGTCCCTCGGCACCTCCGTTCAGCTCGCGGCGGAGATTCCCGCTGCGGTGATCAAAGTCAGCGAGAGCGGTATTTTCAACGCCGCCGACATCCGCCGCCTGATGGATGCCGGTTACGACGCATTTCTCGTCGGCGAACACCTTGTGAAATCGGGCGACCCCGCGGGCGCCCTTCGGGATTTGGTCGCATAATGGTAGTCAAAATCTGCGGCATCACGAATCGCGAAGACGCGCTGGCGGCGGTGGATGTGGGCGCCGGCGCTCTCGGCTTCATCTTTTATCCGCCCAGTCCGCGCCACGTGACGCCCGATCGGATCGAAGCCTGGCTGCAGGAGATCCCTTCGCATATCTGGAAGGTTGGTGTATTTGTGGACGAGCCCCCCGATGTCATCGAGAGTATCGCCTCGCGCCTGCATCTTGATATCGCGCAACTCCACGGCGCCGAAACGCCGGACCGGCATCCCCTGCGAATCCGCGTCTGGAAAGCTTTCCGGGTTCGGGAGATGGACGCGGCGGTTCCCGACTATCCCCAGGCGGAAGCCATCCTGATCGACGGCGCGGCTTATGACTGGACGCGCACGGCGCACTTTACGCGCCCTCTGATTCTCGCGGGCGGTCTCGATCCGGAGAATGTCCGGGAGAGAATCGAGCGCGCCGAGAGGTCGCGCCGGCCGTGGGCGGTCGATGTCGCGTCCGGCATCGAATCGTCGCCGGGCCGGAAGGATCATGCGCGTATGAAAAAATTCATTGAGGCGGCTCTTCGCTCATGACTTCGCAACCTGATACCGGCGGTCACTTTGGCACCTACGGCGGGCGCTATGCGCCGGAAGTGCTGATGGCTCCGCTCGAAGAAATCGAACAGGCGTGGGAGGCGGCCCGCCGGGACGCCGCGTTTCACGATGAACTGGAGGAGCTCCTTCGGACCTACGCCGGCCGCCCGACGCCGCTCTATTGGGCGCGGCGGCTTTCGGAAGACCTGGGCGCCAGGATTTATCTCAAACGTGAAGACCTGCTGCATACGGGCGCGCACAAGATCAATAACTGCCTCGGGCAGGCGCTCCTCGCCCGCCGCATGGGCAAACGCCGCATCATCGCGGAAACGGGCGC
>CAZXCO010000479.1:0-4007 GCA_964639095.1 uncultured Solibacteraceae bacterium | reverse complement strand
CGACCTGGCCCAGGAGTTCCAGGAGGCGCTGGTCAAATCCGAGACACGGCCGGTGGCCGCGATTCTCACGGTCCGCCATAAGGATACGGTCGTTTATAAGTATGGTTGCTCCGATGCGCGATTTCATCATATCGGCGGCCTGCATTTGTTGCTGTGGACAGCCATCGGGGCGGCCAAAAGCGAAGGAGCCAGCGTTTTCGATCTGGGGAGATCCGATTCCACGGATGCAGGTCTGATTGCCTTCAAGAACCGCTGGGGCGCCGCGTGTTCGCGGCTTACCTATATGAGGCTGTCGGCATCCTGCCGCGCCGGAACCAGTGTCCGTTATGCACGCGCCGGCTGGAGAAAGCAAGTGGTAAAGGCGCTGATTGGTCACATGCCCGATCGTGCCTTATGCGCAATCGGCGGTCTGATGTATAAACATGTCGGATGACATGCTGGCAGGCGGAAATCATGCAACGAAAAGCGCACTTCAAAGTATGACCGCCGTTCTGCTGGTTGGCGGGCTGGGTACGCGGCTGCGTCCAGCAGTGTCGTCGGTTCCCAAACCGCTGGCGTCGGTCGGGGACCGGCCGTTCCTGGAGTTGCTGGTGATGCAACTGCGGGAACAGAATATCTGCCGTCTGGTAATGTGTACATGCCATCAGGCCGATCAGATCAAGGAGAAGTTCGGCGATGGACGGAAGTTCGGCGTCCGAATTCAATACTCAGACGAGCCCTGCCCGCTTGGCACCGCCGGTGCGATACGACTGGCCCGCGGGCTGTTGAGTGGCGACTCCGAGTTTCTGGTCCTTAACGGGGACTCATTTCTGGATCTCGATTTCGGCCATTTGATTCAGACTCATCGCGAGCGCGGCGCCATCATGACGATGGCTGTTACCCGCATCCGAAACGCCGCGCGATACGGAACGGTCCAGGTCAGCGAGGCTGGAAGAGTAACGGCTTTCGCCGAAAAGACTGGGCAGGAATCGCCGGCGCTGATCAATGCCGGAGTTTATGTCTTCAGCCGCCGTGTGCTGGACTATATTCCGGAAGGACGTTCCAGCCTGGAAAGGGATGTGCTGCCTTCATTGCTGGACCAGGGCATATTTGCGGTGGAGCACAAGGGAATATTTATCGATATCGGTACGCCGGAGGATTACGCGCGCGCTCAGGCGATTTCTGAGCACCTCAGTCGCGCTGCATCCGAAAGAAAAGAAACCAGGAGCACGTAATGGAAACATCTGACTTTCAGAAGCGTGTCGTGAAGTCGATGCGATCTTCTATGGCGGTGGCCGAACGGCTGGTGAGCAGCGACGAGGTCACCGCGATCATCGCGCGCGTAAGCGAAATACTGGTTGATGCGCTCAGAAAGGGTAACAAGGTGCTCTTGTTTGGCAACGGCGGGAGCGCCGCGGATGCTCAACATATTGCGGCTGAGTTTGCCGGACGTTTTGCTTTCGACAGGCCCGCGCTGCCTGCCCTCGCTCTTTCCACAAACACCTCGTGCGTCACCGCCATCGGCAACGACTATGGCTTTGATGCTGTCTTTTCCAGACAGATAGAGGGTTTGGGGCGCGCCGGGGACGTTGCGATAGGGATTTCGACAAGCGGCAACTCGCCCAATGTCGTGAAGGGCCTGCTGGCGGCGCGCGATCTGGGGCTGACCACCGTGGCGCTGGCCGGTTGTACCGGTGGAAAGTTGAAGAGCACAGCGGAGCACTGCATTTGCGTTCCGGCAGACGAGACGCCTCGCATTCAGGAATGCCATATCCTGATCGGCCACATTATCTCCGAACTTGTGGAGCAGACTTTGTTTTCCGATCAAAGCTGCATCTCCTGATCGGTTAACGTTCTGCGCAAGCCGTACCGACCTGCCGACTATATGATCATTTGCGAAACCAGGATACCTGGAGCTTACGAGATTCGGGTCGAGCCTAAATGCGACGACCGGGGCTTTTTTGCACGCTCGTGGTGCCAGCAGGAGTTTGCGGCGCGCGGCCTCAATTCCCGGCTCGTACAGTGCAGCATTTCATTCAATGCGCGCAAAGGAACCCTGCGCGGCGTCCACTATCAGGCGGCGCCTTGTCCCGAAACGAAGCTGGTGCGCTGCACTATGGGCGCCATCTATGACGTGGTCGTTGACCTTCGCGTCGAATCCCCAACCTACAGGCAATGGATCGGCGCGACCCTGACGGCCCAAAACCGGCATATGCTCTATGTGCCTGGAGGCTGCGGTCACGGGTTCATGACGCTGGAGGACGAAACAGAAGTTTTCTATCAGATGTCCGAGTTCTATCATCCGGAGCTGGCGCGCGGCGTACGGTGGGATGATCCCGCCTTCGGGATCGTCTGGCCGGGGACGGTTGAGCAGATCTCCGACCGGGACCGGACATATCCAAACCTCGAATAGCGCGATGAACCTGAAAAAAGAATTCGATCGAAGGGAAATCGCCGAGGTAGGCCGCGAACTGCATGAGTTCGCCGCGGACCTGTATCCCATCTGCCGGAGTATTACCGGCGCGGGCATTCGTCAGACGCTGGAACACATCGGCCGTCGAATTCCGCTTCAGGTTTCGGAGGTTCCTTCCGGCACACCCGTATTCGATTGGGTTGTTCCCAAAGAGTGGAATATTCGCGACGCATGGATAAAAGGACCAGACGGAGCGAAGGTGGTCGACTTTCAAACCTCCAACCTGCATGTTCTGAACTACAGCGTTCCAGTGCGCAGACGCATGCCGCTTGGGGAACTGAGGGAACACATCCACACGCTTCCCGGGCAGCCTGACTGGATTCCCTACAGGACCTCATACTACGAAAAAAACTGGGGATTCTGCCTTTCACACAGACAGTTCTCCGCGCTTGAGGACGGCGAATACGAAGTCTGTATCGACGCGACGCTGGAAAAGGGCCATCTGACTTACGGGGAATGCTTTCTGCCTGGCCGCTCGAGCGACGAGGTCCTGATTTCCTGCCATTCCTGTCATCCGTCGCTCGCAAACGACAATCTCTCCGGCATCACGGTTGCGACCGCACTGGCGCGATCGCTCGCCGGCTACGACTTACGCTATTCCTACCGGTTTCTCTTCATTCCTGGCACGATCGGCGCCATTACCTGGCTGGCGCGAAATCCCGAGGCCGCCAGACGGATCCGGCATGGGCTGGTACTGACCTGCATTGGAGATGCGGGCGGATTCCATTACAAAAAGAGCCGCCGCGGCGATGCGGAGATCGACCGGACTGTCGCGCATGTCATCCGCCACCGGGGGGCGCCGGCGCAGGTGCTTGAGTTCTCCCCTTATGGATACGACGAACGCCAGTATTGCTCTCCCGGATTCAATCTTCCGGTCGGATGTCTGATGCGAAGTGTCTGGGGGACGTTCCCCGAGTATCACACGTCCGCGGACAATCTGAGTTTCATTCAGCCCCTGCAACTTGGCGAATCGCTTGGAGTGTGCACCGATGTCGTCGATGTGCTGGAGAAGAATCGCCGGTACTGTAATCAGAATCCTTATTGCGAGCCGCAATTGGGGCGGCGCAATCTCTACCGCTCGACCGGCGGGCCCTCCGTGGGGACCGAAATCTCCGCGCGCCTGTGGGTGCTGAACCTCTCCGACGGGGAACATTCACTGCTCGACATTGCCGAACGTTCGGGTCTGTCGTTCGCAGCGATCAGCGATGCCGCCGATCTGTTGACCGAGGCCGGCCTGTTGCGAGAGGTAGCCAGTGTCCCGGATCCGGGTGGTGCACGCGAAATGCGACTTTAGTCCCATAAATTAGCCGCAAGTCCCAATCGTCTGCTTGTCTGTGCTTGTTGCCTGCGCCGTATGTTGTTGAAAACGCGAGGGAATGCATTAATCGGTAGTGGCAACGGACGTGCACAGGCTGAAGCCGTTCGTTATCAGGCAATTTAACTGGCAGCCCCGGATGGGACTGAGAGGGCGGTAGTGTCTCAACTCCTTTTCTAATATGAAAATCTTACTGACTGGACATAAAGGTTATATCGGAGCCGTCGCCGCACCCATGCT
>CAZXCO010000478.1:0-2492 GCA_964639095.1 uncultured Solibacteraceae bacterium | reverse complement strand
GGACCCTTTGTCGGAAATTCTGGCCGTCCCGACGTCTTTGCCATTGGCATCCTTTAACGTTACTGTAACCGGCTTGTTGGCCGCGTAAACGGTAGCGCCAAAAAGTCCCACCAGCGCCAGAGCGATTGTCCTGCTGATCATAGTGCCTCCCTAAGCATACTCGCATACAAAGACGGTCCGGGTGGCATCACATTGGCATGGAGCTTGCACTTACCTGCGGCGGGAGACAGTTTCATGAAGACACTTCAGACGATCGCTGCAACAGCCACTCTTCTCGCCGGATTTGCCGTCTCCTTGCCCGCAAGGGAGCATTATCAAGGGGATTTCACAAATCACGCGCGCGAATTGGTTGGCCGGACACAGAATGACCTGCGCACAGCAGCCGATTTCGAGCGGCATAAGGGGAAGCAGATCGACCGGTACGAAAACGCGCAGAAGCACCTGTCGGACTTCGATCGCAAGATATCGCGAGGCGACTTCGATAAAGACAAGCTCGATACCGCCATTGACGACGTGAAGAATGTGGTCGATCACAACACGCTTGCTCCCCAGGAGCGTGACGAACTGAGGCGCGACCTGGCGGACCTGCGCGGCCTGCGCTCCGAGTACGATCACATCCGCCACGAATAAATTTCGCCGCGCGACCGCGGCGGCTCACTTGAGACTGAGGAATCGCGCCAGATTATCGGCGGCATTGCCGGCGGCTCTCGCCAGGCTGAGCTTTGCGACGTTGTGGGCAAACACGCCGTTGATGTAATCCAGTTCCGCCGAAGCGACTGACGCCTGCGCCTGCGAGACCTCAACCACGTCGGTGATACCGGCATCGAAGCGTTGCCGGGTGAGGGTCAGGGTCTCGCGCGTGACGTCGAGATTGCGGCGCGCCACATCCACCTGGCTCGTGGCGGCCTCGAGATCCAGAAACGCGTTACGAACTTCGCTTTCGACCCGGCTGCGCAGGTCCGACAGTTCGGCCTGGCGCTGGGCCAGCGCGGCGGTTGCCTCTTCGATATCGCCTTCGGTGCGGCCGCCTTCCCAGATGGGAATGTGGAGCGTACCGGTAACCGAGAAGGTTCCGTGCGATTGCGCCGGGTTGGTTCCGATGACGCCATAATCGGCGTTCAGAGCGAGAGAAGGCAAGCGTTCCGCGCGCGCCGCCGCGATGGTCCGTTCGGCTGCGTGGACCTGGGCCTCCGCGGCCTTGATGTCGGGCCGCGCGGCAAGCGCCTGGCGCACGGCGTCCTCTTCATTCGTGACCGGAGCCGGCGAGAAAGGCACGTCTTCCGACAAATCGTAACGGTCGTTCGGCGGCAGCCCCGTGAGGCGGGCGAGATTGATCTTCTGCTTCGAAAGATCATTTTCGAGCGAGGCCAGCCGCTGCTTCTGGGTCAGCATCTGGACTTCACTCTTGTTGACATCGATCTGCGCCAGGAGGCCGGCATTGTGCTGCTGCGCCGTCTGCTGATAAAGGGCGGTGGCCGTCTCCAGTTGCGCGCGGGCCGAATCCACGCGGGCGCGCGCGGCGATGACCTGAAGATAAGCGCCACCTACCGCCAGCACCACGAGATCTTTCGAATCCTGTGCGAAGAATTCGTCCGCGCGCAGCGTCTCTTTCGCGGACCGGTAGTTGTTCAGCGCAGTCATGTCAGCCACCGTCTGCGTCAGGCGGGCGCGCAGATCGAAGTAGTTGAAGGGGCCCACGATGGACGGAATCGCGACACCGGGGAAGGGCGATGCAATGCGTACGCCCGCGGCCCGGAGATTTGTCTGCTGCACCGTCTCCGAAAGATTTCCGTTGAGATTGGGCATCAAAGCGCTTCGCACCGCGCGCGCCTGACCCTGGGCCTGCTGCATCGCCAGTGTCAGACCGACCGTGCCCAGGTTATAGCGCAGGCCGCGCGCGACGGCGTCCTGCAGGGAAAGCATGCCCGAGAGGGGCGTGCCCAGAGTGCCGCCGGTATAAGGTCCCTGCGCCTGAATAGAAGGATTGATGGTATTGACGCTGTTGGTTGTGCCTGCTACGGGGGATTGTCCCGCTGTGACGGAACCCGTCTGGCCCGTTCTTCCCGAGAGCGGAATCTGATTCGCCGGCGCACCTGCCGTCTGGCCGGCCGGCGCCCCGAACTGACCGAACGCACCGGTTCCGGAGAACAGAACGATCACACCGATCGCACGATATGGTGTTCGTATTTTCATTTTTTCGTTAACTGAGTTGTTTTCGGAAACGCCAGACGCTCGCCGACACCATGATCACTGTGAAGATGAGGAGCACGAGAAAATTCGGCCAGAGCGTTTCGATTCCGCTGCCCTTGATCATGCTGGAGCGCGCGATCACGCTGAAATGGCGGATCGGGTTGATCCGGACCAGCGGCTGCAGCCAGCCCGGGATGGCCTCCGCCGGCGTGATGGCGCCGGATGCTGTGGTGAGCAGCGGGTTCACGAAGAAGCTGGTCAACTGGGCCTGATAGGCCGAGTGCGAAAACGTCGCGATCACG
>CAZXCO010000477.1:0-5434 GCA_964639095.1 uncultured Solibacteraceae bacterium | reverse complement strand
GAACACACGCCACTCCGAGGCGCCCAGGCTTCGTGCCGCCTTCTCGCACGCGCGATCCACGTTTTCCAGGGCCGCGCGCGACGACTTGACCAGCAGCGGGATCGCGTGCAGCGTCGACGCGATCACCGCCGCGCGCCATGTGAAGACCAACTGCGTGCCCGTAATCGCCTCCCAGGCATGACCGATCCAGCTCGATCGCCCGATGGCCACCAGCAGGTAATAGCCGAGCACGGTCGGGGGAAGCGCGAGCGGCAGCGTGGTCAGCGCATCCAGCGCGTCTTTTCCGCGAAACTGCATGTTCGCCAGCAGCCATGCCAGCCAGAGGCCCAGCAGCAGAGAGATCACGGTCGCGAGCGCCGCGACTTCGAGACTCAGCCAGAGTGGGAACCAGTCGATGGGCATTTGAAGCGGTTTTTCATTGTGCCACAGGCTCCTGAGCGACGCCTGCAACCAAAAAGGTAAAATTCGGTGTGAGCGATTCGCAGTCCATCGCGGGCAGGACAATCCGGCTGGAAAAGGGCGACATTACTCTCGTCAAGGCCGACGCCATTGTCAACGCAGCCAACTCCAGGCTCGCGGGCGGAGGCGGCGTGGATGGCGCAATCCACCGGGCCGCCGGGCCCTCCGTGATGGCGGAACTCGACAAGATCCGTGCCAAAGTGGGTCATTGCGAACCCGGCAAAGCGGTCGTGACGAAAGCCGGCAAGCTCCACGCCCAATACATCTTCCATGCCGTCGGGCCCGTATACCACGGCGGAGACGCCGGCGAGGCGCAGCAGCTTGCGTCGTGCTACCGTGAGTGCCTGCAGCTTGCGTCCGGCCGGGGACTCAGGACCATCGCTTTTCCCGCCATCAGCACGGGCATCTATGGCTATCCTCTGGACGAAGCGGCCGGGATTGCGTTGCGCGAAATCCGCGATTTCCTCGCGCACCCCGGCTCGATCGAAGAAGTCCGGATGGTTCTTTTCGGAGAGGCGGCTTTGCGGGCTTTCGAGCGCGCCCTGGATCAATAACTTATCTTATGATCGAATTTTCCGGACCGGCCGCCGGGAGCGGACTGGCTGTGCCTGACGGCAGCATCATCGGCATTATCGAAGAAGGCGCGCCGCGCCTCATCGCCCCAAAGCAGCGACTCGGCCCCGGCGACTCCATTCCGGACGTTCCTGGAGATTACGTGCTCGACCACACGCTTTCCCGCGCCGGGGCCCTCGAAAAATCGAGAGCCGTGGCGCGTCTCCTGCAACTGCGGCGCGAGGGGGCGTCGATCGCACTGATCTCACATGACGAAGGGCTGCTCGAAAGCTGCGCCGACGAAATCTGGTGGCTCCGCGAGGGCGCGCTGATCGCGCGGGGCGACCCCTCGGATGTGCTGCCGCAGTATCGCCGCCACGTCGCCGAAGCGCTCCGCGCATCGGGAGAGAACCAGACGGGGCGCCTGTCGCCGGTCATGCGAAGCGGCGACGGCCGCGCGGCGCTCGAAAATGTCGAACTGCGGGGAGAGAATGGCGATCCCGCCACCGTTTTTCGCAGCGGAGAGGCCATGGCCATACGAGTGACCGTTCGGTTTTCGCATCGCGTGCAGGACCCCGTCGTCGGAATCATGATTCGCACGCGTATCGGGCTGAATGTTTACGGCACCAACACGGAGCTCGAACAACTGCGGCTCGGACCGGTGGAGCCCGGCGCCGGAGTGCGGGTGACCTGGCGCTTCCGCTGCGATCTTTGTCCGGGAGAATACACAGTGACCGCCGCCTCGCACGATCCCGACGGCCTCTGGCATGACTGGATGGAAGACGCCGTCGGCTTTTCGGTTACCGACTCGCGCTACACGGCCGGCGTGGCGAACCTGAGGGCCCTAGTCGAATCGGAGAAGGTTTAGCAGGCTGCTGAATAGCTCTCATGGGTCGCGTTACGAGCGCCTCGCCCGCGGGCGCTCTTTCCGTGACAGGGTTACCGGCCTATTCCAGCCGAATGTTCTCCACAATTCGCCGGAAGGTGGGCCGGAATCTCTCGAAGTCTGATTTCGGCGCGACGAACACGAAGTAGCGCAGGTGACCATCCGGCAGTTGGAAAGCGACGATCCACTCGTGCTCGCCTCTCCCGTTGTTGGCGGAAGGATTGTCGCACTCGACGCCCCTCGCCTGCGCGCCATGGACCGCAAACTGGCTTTGCGTACCGGATACAAGACCGGGGTTATCGCCCCCGATTTCGCTTACCAGCGCATCCAGCGCCACCGCGCCGCGCAGCCCTCGTGGCGGCTCGTATTGACCGGTGAGGAATCCATAGACGAGATTGTTCGCGCGGCCGTCCGCCGATCGCGCAATCCCTCCCTCGGGACCAACCATCTGCGAACGCTCGTTTCCATACGCAACCCAGCTCTGCGGAAACCTCACCGTGTAGCCGCTTCCCCGGAAAGACCTCCACTGCGAAGTGTTCGACTCGGGCGGAGGCGCTTCCGGAGAAATGGAAGACGGCGTCTGCGCGGACGATTCGTTTATTCCCGCGCCGACGCTTTGACTGGGAGCCTGCTGCCGCCAGAGGCCGGAAGAAACCTCCTTCGCCGTGTAGGCGTGCATGCCGGCGACCTGGGCCTTGAGGCGGGTGAACTGAGGAGTCGTCGTTCTCAGGTCCGTGCGCGGCGGAAAGGTCGCGATCTCTGCGTTGATATATTGCTCGCGATTGCCCGGGTTCGGATGATCGCTGAGAAATTGAGCGCCGCCGGCGCCATACTTCGATTCAATGATCCTGAAGAACTGCGCCATCCCGCGCGGATCGTAGCCGGTCATGTATGCGATCCAGGCCCCCTCCAGGTCGGCCTCGCGTTCCGCTCCGCGCGACATCCTGAGAAAGCCAAGACCGGCCGTCAGGCCAATGCCCTGCTGCACGATTCCGGCGGCGTTCGAGCCCAGCAGAACGCCCGCGGCCAGTTGCCCGATTCCCGCCAGAATTCCGACCCGCTGCTGCTTTTCCGCATTGCAGACGGAATGTTGCAGGACCACATGCGAAATCTCGTGCGCCATGACGCCCGCCAGTTGCGCTTCATTTTCCGCGGCCTGAATCGCGCCAAGGTTGACAAACACCGAGCCGCCGGGCAAAGCGAACGCGTTGATTTCCGCGGAATTGGCCACGTGGAAGTTGTAGGGCCAGCGGTAGCCGGGGGCATTTGCTGTCAGTCGCCTTCCAAGATCGGCTACGTATTGCGTCGCGGGGCTGGAGTGGGGCAGGACCGGAGTGGTCTGGAAAACCTGAGCTTTTGCTTTGTCTCCCAACTCAATCTGCTGCTGTGTCGAAAAGCTGTTCCGGCAGGGCGAGAACTTCTCGATGGCAAGCAAATGCGTAGCCTGAAGCGCGGCGACGGCGGCGATGGCAATGCACCGCCACCACCAGGAGCCGCGCGTTGCATAGGGCGCAGGACTCATCGCGGGACACAGCCATTATCCCGCCGTTTTCTGCCGGTGTGAACCCGGCCTGTCCGCTCCGTCGAGGCGCCTGAAGCCCCGGCTCAGACCATCGGCTGCTCGACTATGTACGGCGTGCGCTTTGGCTGGCGCGCCCTGAAGAACTCTCCGGCCGTGACTGCGAGTCCCAGCGCCAGCATCCCGATATGCTCGGCGAACCACGTGGCATCGATGGCGCCGCTGTGGCCCGCGCCGAAGCATCCGCAGTCCACGTTCAGGCCTTTCACGGCGGCGCGAATGCCAATGAACAGGAAGAAGCCGAGCAGCAGGGTGGCGATCAGGGAGAACCAGCGCGAGAAAATTCCCGGCAGCAGCGAAATCCCGAGAGCGATCTCGCACCAGGGGAGAATCCGCGCAATCGGTTCGATCCAGGTGTCCGGCGCCAGCTTGAAGGATTCCACAGAGACGGCAAACTGCAGCCACGGTTCACGAACCTTCTCGTAGCCCGCGTAGAGAAAAATGACTGCAATGATAAGCCGGCCCGCGATCAGCAGCCAGCGTTTCATTGACTGAGTTTCTGATTCAGATACTGCTTCAGGATCGAGTACGGCATCCCGCCGCCGATGACATCCCGCTTGCCCTTGGCGATGATCACGATTGTGGGTGTCTGGCTCAGGTGGTCCATATTATTCCCCACCGCGACGTCCTTCGCGACTGTGTCATCGAGGTGTGAATCGGTCTTCACGAGATTGCGCACCTTTTCCATATCCGCGGGCGAGAGCACCTTGGCGACCACCGCGTCCACATTGCCGTTCTGCGACCACTGCGGCTGTGTCACGAAAATCTGGTTCGCCACGATATCGTACTTGCCGATCGTTCCGGCCGCATTCGCATAGCGCGTCGCCAGCCGCGAGTACTGGTGCTGCGGCAGCGGATAATCGCGGTGCAGCAGGTGCACCTTGCCTGTCGCCACGAAATCGGTGTTCAGCGAAGGCAGGGTGTTCATGTAAAGATCACGGCACGCGGGGCACTCGTAGTCGGTATAAATTTCCATCTGTACCGGGGCCGTGGGCGAGCCGCTTTCCTTGAAATTCTTTGCGACGCTGGCCGCCGCCAGCGCCTTATGAGCGGGAGCCTTCTTCGAAGCGGACGGCGGCGGGGCCGCCAGCAGCAGTGCGGGCACTAAAAGCAGGACGTAACGCATCTCTCTTATTATGCCAACGTTTCGCATATGAATGAAACCTCCTGGCCAGGCCTGTTTATTTCGACAGCTTGGCTTCGATATACGCCTTCAAAAGCGGCCAGGTCACGCCGCCCGTAATCGGTTCGCGTTTGCCTTTGGATACGATCACGATGGTGGGCGTCGCGGTCAGATGGTCCGTGTTGATCGCCAGCGCCTCGTCCCGCTGCGGCGCGTCGTCCAGATGCGGATCGGTCTTGACCAGCGTGCGCACTTTCTCCATCTCGGCGGGCGACAGCACTTTGGCGATCTCGCCGTCGATGTTTCCGTTCTGCGACCATTCCGGCTGCGTTTTGAACAACTGGTCGGCCACCACTTCATACTTCCCGATCTGCCCGGCCGCATTGGCGTACCTGGTCGCCGTTTTGGAGTAAGGCATCTGGGGCAGCCGGAAGTCGCGATGGATCAGCCGCACTTTGCCCGTGTTGATGAATTCCTTCGTAAGCTCCGGCAGCACATCGAGATAGAACTCGCGGCAATGCGGGCACTCGTAGTCCGTATAAAGCTCGATCGTGACCGGAGCCGAGGGCGATCCGACCTCCTTGAAGTTCTTCGTGCCGGCGGCGCCGGCAATCCCGGCGAGCGCCAGAAGCGAAAGGGAAAGCAGAACGGAACGCATGAGACTAATATAGTCCGCCACATGCTTCCTGCAATACCGCCGGTAAATTATTCATAACCAAAGAGAGCCTTGTTGGCCTCCCTGACGCGCCTCCAGAATTGAGGAATGTTGGGGCGGTTTCTCTCATTCGCGACCCTTCTCTTCGTCTGCCACTGCGGGTTGGACGCGGCGAATTTC
>CAZXCO010000476.1:0-2050 GCA_964639095.1 uncultured Solibacteraceae bacterium | reverse complement strand
TTTCGTGTTGTGCTGGCCGTTGGCGCTGGCCGCGCTGGCCTTGTATCCGATTGTGTGGGTGCTTCTTTTGCCGTTCCGGGTCGTGGGGATCGCGGTCGGCGGCGCTCTGGCGCTCATCTGGGCGCTCGTGGTACTGCCCGTGCGTGTGATCGAACGGGTTCTGTAGGGGGGCGGAATGGAACGAGTGAAAGGCTTCGTTGAAGAGATCCGGGTGGCCGGGCACGAACTGGTGGATAAGGTGAAATCGCTGATTCACGAGGGCAACGTCCGCCGGATCATCATTAAGAACGAGAAGGGGCAGACGTTTGTCGAAATTCCAGTGACAGTTGCCGCCGCAGGAGCTGTCTTTGCACCGGTACTCGCCGCTGTGGGGGCTCTGGCGGCTATGGCGGCACATTTCACCATCGTCGTGGAAAAGGTGCAGGAGCCGGAGGCGCCGGCAACGGGCGCTGCGGGAAGCCGTCCGGAATAACGTGGGGCGGCGGGAGCGGGCCGGGCGGACCGGTTCTGCTACGATCGACTTCTATTCAGGAGGATCTCCCCGTGCCGTGCGACCCGAAGCTGCTCAGAGACGTTCCCCTTTTCGCCCTTCTCGATGATGAGGAAACCGCGGTTCTCGCCAGTCAGGTGGATCTCCGGACCTTCCGGATGCACGAACGGATTTACCGGATCGGCGATCCGACCGGGCCGGCCTGGGTGATGATCTCCGACCGCGTGCGGGTATTTATTATGGATGAGGACCAGCAGGAGGTCACGGTGGACGAGCCGGCCGCGGGCGAATTCTTTGGCTTCGCGTCGATGCTCGAACAGACGCCGCACCACACGAGCGCAACGGCGCTTGAAGAAGCCAGTTGCATCGAGATTTCCCGCGATGACATTGCCGTGCTGTTATCGCGGAAGCCGATGGCGGGAATGGACCTTCTCACCACCCTCGGGCGTCAGTTCCATGCTGCCCACGAACTGGTGCGGCTGCGCGCCGCGCGCAATCCGAACACGGTGATCGAGCAGGAGGCGACGTGGGGCGAGCGCGTCGCGGATGCGGTCGCCCGGTTCGGCGGCTCCTGGGCCTTTATTAATTCGTTCGCTGTTCTGCTGGCCGCGTACACAGCCGTCAATATGCTGCTGGGCCGGAAGGCGTGGGATCCGTATCCGTTTATTCTGCTGAATCTGTTTCTTTCCATGCTCGCGGCCATTCAGGCGCCGATCATCATGATGAGCCAGAACCGGCAGGATACGAGAGACCGCCTGCGCGCCGAGCTCGATTTTGAAGTCAACTGCCGGGCGGAGTCGGGAATCCAGAACCTTTCGCGGCGGCTTGCGGCGCTTGACGACAGGCTCGACGACGTGAGCGATCTGCTGCGAAAACGGCCGGCGGAAACCAGCCGCGCTGGCGGGCAATGAAAGGGTTCGGTGGAGTGGTGAGCAGGTATTACGCGATTCCGTGTTCCAGCGCGTAACGCGTGAGTTCCGCGGTGGTGCGCAAACCCAGGGCGGCCATGAGGGCGGCCTTGTGAAACTCTACGGTCCGGGTGGAGATGGAAAGCGATAGCGCAATTTCTTTTCCGGTTTTTCCCTCCGCCACCAACTGCAGAACCTCACGCTGGCGCGGGGTCAGCCCCTCCCCGAAAAAGTCCGCGGGGTCCTTGCCTGCGGTGAGCCATTCGTCGAACTTTCCGCCGCGCAGGCTGGGGGAAATATAGACGGCGCCGGCGAGGGCAGCATGGAGCGCAGGCACAAGCTCGGTGGTCACGGCCTGTTTCGAGATGTAAGCCGACGCTCCAGCCTGGAACGCGCCCCGCACATATTCACGGCCCTCCATCTGAGTGACGAACACAATCCGGGTTTTCGGCGACGTTGCCTTCAACTGGCGCGCGGCCTCGATTCCGTTCAAAACCGGCATGCCGATGTCGAGAAGCACTGCATCAGGCTCAAGATCTGCGGCCACTGCCAGCAGGTCGCGGCCATTCGATACGGCGGCGACCACCTCGAATTCCGGTTCCAGCACGCGCCGCAACCCTTCGACGATCAAAGGATGATCGTCGGCGAGCAC
>CAZXCO010000475.1:0-2594 GCA_964639095.1 uncultured Solibacteraceae bacterium | reverse complement strand
CCCGGTCACGGTTTCCGGCCAGCACCACGCCTGGCTGATCCCGCTGCTCGAAACGGGCTGGGTGGCTTACCTCAGCACGACCGACGCCGTCTGCTATCACGATGGCCACCGCAGTCTCGATGAGCATACCGAGGACCCGGTGTTCGAGGTTCCGATTTTCGGCGACGACGGGAAACTGCGGGACGACAGCGTCATCCGCGTCACGGATATGGGCTTTGATGAATCGGTTCTGCTCGATCAGGACCGGTTTCTGACGGCCGTGCTCGCGCGGCCGGAGTTCCAGAAGAAGATGACGGGAACGGAGCTGCGCTATCGCCTGGGCGCTTACTACGGCCAGCAGGAGCATCGAAACCGGGTCAAGCCGGGGCTGCTCTCGACGTGCAACCGGCTGGGCATTCCCGTATTCGTCGGCGCGCCCGCCGATGGCAGCGTGTTCCTCAATTCCATGAAGCTCTGGGCGATGAAACAGTCGGGCCTGATTCCCGACTACGCCTTCGAGCTCGATCTGCACGCGGAAGTCTTCGAAGCCTGCGCCTACCACCACTGGGGGCTTTTCGAGAGCGAGGCGAAATCCATCGCGACGCTGATTCTCGGTGGAGGTGTGCCGAAAAATTACAATCTCCAGCCCGAGCCGGCGCTCGGCCAGGTGCTCGGCCTGCCGCAGGTGCGCGGGTATGAATTCGATGTCCAGATTACGACCGCGCCGGTGACCGACGGTTCGCTTTCCTCCTGCCCGCCGGCGGAAGCGGTCACCTGGGGGAAGGTCGATAAGGATACCTATCAGCAGTCGACCGAGAGCCTGCCGGGCGACTATTCGATGATGATGCCGTTCCTGATCAAGGCCCTGATGGAAAAGCACCACCCACGCGATCCGTACCGGTTGTATGAGAAACGCGAGCAACTGGTCGGGAATCTGCGCGCGGCCGTGGCGGCGAACCGCGAATGGCTGATGGAATCTCTGCATTATCCGCTGGCGGCCGTTCGCTGACGCGGCGTTATTCCACGCGCACGCCTTTCCAGAACGCGATGCGGCCCTGAATTTTACTCGCCGCCGGCAGGGGATTGGCGTAATACCACGCTGCCGCGGGATTGCGCTTGCCGTCGACGACTACATCGTAATAATTCGCCACGCCTTTCCAGCCGCAGACCGTGGTCTTATCGACGGGCTCCAGATACTCTTTACGCACGGAGTCGGCCGGAAAATACTGATTGCCCTCCACGACAATGCAATCGCCGCTGTCGGCGATGACGGTTCCTTCCCAGATCGCTTTCGGCATCTGGTTCAAGATTAGCCGAGTTTTCCGGCCGCCGCGGAGGCCCGGACGGGGTTAATTCTCCGATGGTGTTTTCACCCCTTCGTCCACAACGAGGACATCAAGAGGCGCCTTGCTGGCTTCCAGTTTGAGCCCGACCTGCTTCAGCGCGTCTTGCAGCACTCCGCCGGGGCTGTTGTGCAGCGCCTGGAGCGCTCGCGGCGGCACCGAAACGCCGGCGGAAATCGCCGAGCGGATCAGCAGGGCCCGGTAGTCCTCGGGTGAAAATTCCAGGACGAAATCGTACTGGCCTTTCAATCCGGTTTTGTCGACGATCGGGCGGTCCGCAAAACGCTCGAGGTTTGCGGCGAAGTTGGTCATCGTGAGCTTTTTCGCCTCGAACCGGTTGTTGGCGAAAGAGTAGGAGGACCCGTGACCGAGATTGATCGCGATGCCCGCCGCCGAACCGCCGCCCGTAACATTGACGGTGCCTTTCGGCTCGTTGTTGTCCGGGTCCGGTTCCGGCGGACTCTCCTTCAACTTGAGTGGCGGGTTGCCGGTTTCAATGGCGTAAACGGCAAATTCTGTCTTCTCTTTGTGGGATTTGATATGAAACCGCTCCGCGAGCAGCGCCTGCAGCATCTCCGGAATCTGCGCGGCCGCACTGCCCCCGGGAACGCTGGCCGAAATATCGAAGCGCTCCGCTGCCATCCAGTCGGGCGCCACGATCTGAGAAGTCCTGGTCCGGTAAGCGATGGCGAGATACTCCCGAAGAGATAAATCGTTACCGTGGACCTGGGCGCCGTCGATGTGAAGGCCGGCCCTCACCCCCGCCTGGGGCCGGACCTCGACCTGACGGATCGACGCAACCTCGAATTGCGGGCCGCCTGGCGCCTGAGCGAAACAGGGCGCGGCCAGCAGGGCGGCAGGCATCAGCCATCCGATGAAGTTCATAGAAGTATAGACGATGACTTTCCTCGAAACGTTCGACGCAGGAGGCAGCCGGCCGGATCTAAAATTGGGATGTCATGCTGCGATTCAGATGGCTGGCGACGGCCGCGACGCTTCTCGGTTTCTTCATCCTCCCCGCCGCCGCGGAAGAGGGCATGTGGACATTCGACAATCCGCCCCTGAAGCAACTCAGGGACAAGTACAATTTCACTCCCACCAAAGCGTGGCTGGATCATATCCGCCTCGCAAGCGTACGGCTGAACGACGGCGGCTCCGGCTCGTTCGTCAGTCCGCATGGCCTGCTGCTCACCAATCATCACGTCGCGCGGGGCCAGTTGCAGAAGAATTCCACAGCCGCGCACAACTATATCCAGGACGGCTTCTACGCCG
>CAZXCO010000474.1:0-2352 GCA_964639095.1 uncultured Solibacteraceae bacterium | reverse complement strand
AAGGAAGAAGAACGAAGAGGCTCGCGGCGGCGAGCAGCAGTGAAATCGGAACGCAGCGGGATCGCATCGGGTGCTTCCCTTTCTGCCTGGAGTCTAGCACAGAGGGTTCGTGGTAAGATCGCGTGTGCATCGGAAAATCCTGGGGGTCATACCAGCCCGGTACGCCTCCTCCCGCTTCCCTGGCAAAGCTCTCGCCAAAGTCGACTCGCGCACGATGCTCGAGCATGTCTATGCACGGGTTTCCATGGCGCGTTACCTGAGCGCCGTCATTGTAGCGACAGACGACCAGAGAATCTTCGACGAGGCGAAACGCTTCGGCGCGCGGGTGAAAATGACACGCGGCGATCATGTTTCGGGAACGGACCGCGTGGCGGAAGTGGCGTCAGCCTTCGACGATTTCGAACTGGTTGTGAATATCCAGGGCGACGAACCGCTGATCGATCCCGACGCGATTGACGCCGCGGTGCTGCCGCTTCTGGAAGAGCCCGCGATTCCGATGGGGACGATTCGGAAGCGCATCGAGAACCCTGCAGAAATTTCGGACCCGAACGTCGTGAAGGTGGTGACCGACCGCTTCGGGAACGCAATTTACTTTTCGCGGTCCGCAATCCCCTATGCGCGCGACCAGGAGGGACTCGCGCACTACAAACATATTGGCTTGTACGTCTACCGCCGGAAATTTCTGCTGGGATATCCCGATCTGCCTGTCGGCCCGCTCGAACGCGCCGAAAGGCTGGAGCAGTTGCGGGCAATCGAGAACGGGTTCCGCATTCGTGCGGTCGAGACGGATTATGAATCGTTTGGTGTGGACACGCCGGAGGATCTGGAGCGCGTGAAGAAATGGATACGGGCGGGCGCCGCGGCGGTGCGGCCGGAGGTAGCCAATGATCCGGCCTGAGGGAGGCGGTTCCGGTACGATCGCTGCGGGCATTCGCACAACGGGGGTTTCTTCCTGACAAATGGCTAAATTCATCTTCGTCACCGGCGGTGTTGTTTCCTCACTGGGCAAAGGCATCGCGGCGGCATCCATTGGCTGTCTGCTCGAAAGCCGCGGGCTGACCGTCTCGCTCCAGAAATTCGATCCCTATCTCAACGTCGACCCGGGAACCATGAGCCCGTTTCAGCACGGCGAGGTATTCGTAACGGACGACGGCGCCGAAACCGATCTCGATCTGGGCCATTACGAACGCTTTACGCATTCCCCGCTGACACGCGCGAACAACCTGACGAGCGGGCGCATCTACGAACAGATCATCCAGCGTGAACGCCGCGGCGATTATCTCGGAAAAACCGTTCAGGTGATTCCCCACGTCACCAACGAGATCAAGGCGGCCGTTAAGAAGCTCTCCGGCGACGTGGATGTCGTGATCTGCGAAATCGGGGGCACGGTGGGCGATATCGAGTCGCTGCCGTTTCTCGAAGCCATCCGCCAGGTGCGGCATGAGGTGGGCCGCGAAAGCTGCATCTTCGTGCACGTCACGCTGGTTCCCTGGATCAACGCCGCGCAGGAATTGAAGACCAAACCGACCCAGCACAGCGTAAAGGAACTGCGCGCGCTCGGTATTCAGCCGGATATCCTGCTGTGCCGCGCCGAGCGCTTTCTCCCGCCGGACCTGAAGGACAAGATTGCGCTTTTGTGCGACGTGGATGTGGAGGCGGTAATCACGGCGCGCGACGTCAGTTCCGTTTATGAAGTGCCGCTCACTTTCGCCGAAGAGAAAGTGGACGAAATCATTCTGCGTCACCTGCATCTCGATTCTTCCTGTCCGCGCAATCTGAGCCGCTGGACCGCAATGCTCGAGCGGATGCAGAATCCGCGTGACAAGGTGGATATCGCGCTGGTCGGGAAGTACGTCGAGTATGAGGACTCCTACAAGAGTCTGAAGGAAGCGCTGCTGCACGGGGGCATTGCACACAACCTGAAAGTCGATATTCACTGGATTGAGGCGGAGAGCTTCGAGAAGGGGACGATCGAGCAGGAACTGGAAAACTTCGACGGCATCCTTGTGCCCGGTGGTTTCGGCAAACGCGGCATCGAAGGCATGATCAATGCGATCGAGTATGCCCGGGTGAGGCGAGTGCCTTATTTCGGGATCTGCCTCGGCATGCAGACGATGGTCATCGAGTTCGCGCGCAACGTCTGCGGCCTGACCGAAGCAAATTCGACGGAGTTTAATCCGGCGACGCCCCAGCGCGTGATTTATAAATTGCGCGAATTGAAGGGTATCGACGAACTGGGAGGGACCATGCGGCTCGGCGCCTGGCCCTGCGTCCTGAAAACGGGGAGTTTCGCGCACAGGGCTTATGGAGCGACGACAATCAGCGAGCGCCACCGCCATCGCTTCGAGTTCA
>CAZXCO010000473.1:0-5197 GCA_964639095.1 uncultured Solibacteraceae bacterium | reverse complement strand
CAGGGATTCTGCAAGCCGTCTACAGAAAACCCACAACATTGCTTTTGATTCACGGCGTCTCTGTTATCCGTGGCATCCATGGTACGACCGGCTGGTGTTGACGCGGCCGGCGACTGGCGCCCACGCTGATGCCGCTTACTTCTGCAAGCTGCCTGATGCGCCAGTTGACGCCATGCTGACTGAAATCCCTCGGTGGATGTTCGACGCGAGCCATTGTGCAGCAATGAAGCTGAGAGAACTGGCTCAAGTGAATGTTCCGTCGCTTCAGACGCTGAACGGCCTATTAGCCGCCCAGCGAACCTCCGTGCAGGGGCCGATGATACAACCCCAGCTATCCCGGCATGCCGGTCACGGAGACACAGATGGCGAAGAACTCGGAACAGAAGCGAAACACGCAAATGGCGTTGTTTCAGGAAAGCCCAAACGCACATCTTTGGGCAGAACTGGAAGGGTCGGTACGCATCGAGGCAGTCCGCATTCTGGTGCAACTGCTTCTGAAGGTCCGCGGAGGACAGGGCAGCCGCAAGGTCGAAAACAGTGAGGCGCGATGAGTGAAAAGATCAAGCCGCAGCATCTCGCGCGCAAGGCGATCCTGTATGTCCGGCAGTCATCGGCGTACCAGGTAATGAACAATCTCGAAAGCCAGAAACTGCAGTACGCGATGGAAGCGCATCTGCGATCGCTCGGCTGGAGCGAGGTGGAGATCATTGACGAAGACCTGGGCCGCTCGGCCGGAGGCAGCGTGACGCGAACCGGCTTTGAACGCATGGTTACCCAGGTTTGCCTGGGTGAGGTTGGTGCAGTCTGTGCGCGTGAAGCCTCCCGGTTCGCCCGAAACAGTCGTGAGTGGCAACGACTTGTGGAGGTGTGCCGAATCGTGGATACATTGCTGGTCGATCAGGAGACAGTGTACTCACCGCGTCACAGCAATGACCGTCTGCTCCTCGGGCTCAAAGGCACGCTGAACGAATACGAACTCGATTTGCTGCGTCAGCGCGCCAGTGAAGCTCGCGTTGAGAAAGCGCGCCGGGGTGAACTCATATCACATTGCCCTGTAGGTTTCATCAAGGATGAGGATGGGCGGCTGCAAAAGGACCCCGATGAGCGCATTCGCCGAGCCATCGAACTGGTATTCACGAAGTTTGTCGAATTGGGCAGCGCACGGCAAACTTTACTGTGGTTCATGGAGGGTGAGCTGTCGATACCGACTCGCACGATCCGTGGCGATGTGCAGTGGAGACGGCCAGCCTACTCGGGCATCCATCGCATTCTGACCAACCCTGCTTACGGCGGAGCGTACGCTTACGGCAAAACAGAAAGCCGAACGTGCTACGAAAATGGCATTTCCGTCCAGCGCATGCGCCGCAGACCACGTACCAGCTGGATTGCCCTCATCCCTGATGCACATGAAGGCTATGTGAGCTGGAAAGAGTTCGAGCGCATTGGCGCGATGATCACGGGTAATCGACTCAGCAGCTACGAGCCCTCCGGTTCGGCCCGGCGTGGCAGCGCATTGCTGACGGGTGTGTTGCGATGCCGGCGTTGTGGACGCATGTTGCGGGTATACTACAAGGGCCCAGACGGCAGCGTGGTTCGTTATGCCTGTCCCCGAGCCGGCCTGGACAACAAAGAAGCGCGCTGCATTGCATTCAACGGCGGGTCCATTGATGCCGCTGTGGCAGCACATCTGTTGTCAGTGCTGCGGCCGGCGGCGATAGAGGCGGCGATTCTGGCTACTCAACAGCAGGCTCAGGCACAATCGGAAGTTTTGAACGCACTGCGACGGGATCTGGAGGCGGCACGCTATCGTGCGCAGCGGGCCGAGCGGCAGTACGAAGCTGCGGACCCCGAAAACCGACTCGTGACGCAGGAACTTGAGCGTCGCTGGAATGTTGCTCTGGGGGAAGTGCGAGCGATCGAGACGCGCATTGCAGGCGAGAGCCAGAGTGAAGAATCGGTATCCGTTGGGACCGCAGAGGAGTTCCAGCATCTCGCCGCCGATCTGGAAGCTTTGTGGAAGAACCCCGACGTGGACGAGCGAACCCGGAAACGCCTTCTCAGAACGCTGGTGCGAGAGATCGTGGTTGACATCGATGAGCAATCGAGCGAGATCGTATTGCTGATCCACTGGAAAGGTGGTGTACATACCCCTTTGCGTCTGCCGCGACGGCGCGCCGGATACAGCAGCACTCATACATCGAAAGACATCGTGGAAGCCGTTCGTGTGCTGGCGCGGATCTACAAGGACGAGATGATCGCGGGCGTTCTGAATCGCGCAAAATTGCATACCGGCCGGGGCAATTACTGGACGCGAGCACTTGTCACGTCCCTGCGGCACAATCACGCCATCGATTGCCACGATGCGCGGAGACAGGCCAATGAAGGCTGGATGAACCTCTCTCAGGCTGCACGTTTAGTAGGCGTTGCCAGCGGCACCTTGCGGGTCGCAATAGATCGCGGCTATATTACTGGTGAACGGCCGATTACGTGCGGACCGTGGATTCTGAATAAGCGGAACCTGGAGACAGAAACCGCGTTGCGCTTCCTTCAGCGGGTCGGGCTCGGGAAAAGTGCCCCCACGGCATCGTCTTCAACACAGGCCGCCCTCGAATTATCAATCACATAGTGAAATGGGGCATCATGAAGACCTCTCGTGGATCGCCACGAAGCGCTTATCGAAGGGTCGATTCAAGTGGTGGCCAACAGGAAACGAACCGACAACGACACTGCGCGCGCATCAGGCGCAGTTGCTGCTCGCCGCTGGTAATCCGGACACGGAAGCAGCGCCTGTGTGGCGGCGGGTGAGCGCTTAAAATAATCTGCTCCCCGGGCTTGCGTTTCCGGTTTTCGTTCTGGCACACTGGCGGCAGATGCCGGTCGGATGGCGATATCGAGGCAGAGCAGTAACAGCCGAGGACGTCGTTTTCCTGCGGCAGTTCATCGCCGACAATCCTTCTCTGAGCCGCCGGAAATTATCGGCGCAGCTGTGCGAGATATGGCAGTGGAAACAGGCCAACGGGGCGTTATGCGATATGGTCTGTCGGGGTCTTCTGCTGATGCTGCACCGGGCAGGCGAGATCGAACTGCCTGCGATTCGTCAGGTGTCTCTCAATCCATTCGTACAAAGAAACAGACCGCAACCCATTCTGATCGACATGACGCCGCTGACCGGCGCACTCATCGACATCCGGCCGATCTCAGTTCAACAGGTCCGACGAACCTCGGACGAACCGCTGTTCAACAGCCTCATCGAGCATCATCACTATCTCGGCTACGAGCAACCAGTGGGCGAGCACCTTAAATATCTGGTATGGGCGCAGGGAAGGCCCCTCGCATGCATGGCCTGGAGTTCGGCGCCCCGCCATCTGGGCAGCCGCGACCGCCACATCGGCTGGTCTGCGGAAGCGCGGCGGCGGAACATCCGCTTCGTTGCTTACAACACAAGGTTTCTGATTCTGCCCTGGGTCCAGGTGCCGCATCTGGCTTCGCACATTCTCGGCCGCATAGCGAGCTTGTTGTCGCATGACTGGGAACGACTCTACGGCCATCCTGTTTACTTTGCGGAAACCTTCATTGATCCCGGGCGCTTTCGGGGGACCTGTTATCGAGCTGCCAACTGGAAACTGCTCGGGCTTACTACAGGGCGGGGCAAAGACTCCACCAGCAAGCGCCCGAACCGTTCCATTAGAGAGGTGCTGGGCTATCCTTTGACGCCTCGCTTCCGTGAACTGCTGAGCCAGTCATGAACAAAAAGACCTCACGCCGAAAGATCGATGTCAACGTCGATGAACTGGACCGGATCATTGACGGCGCCATGCGTGAACCGCTGAACGAGACGGATGGCAAGACTCTGAAGACGGCAGTGCATGCCATGGCGGAAAGACTGGTGCGGGGACGCAGCACCGAAAAAACGAGCACCGTACTCGGGGATGAGGAAAGCCCTGCTCTTCCTGAACAGGCGCAGCCGGAGACGAGCGGAAACAAATCCGCCGGGCACGGCCGCAATGGCGCCAGCGCGTATCGCGGAGCTGAAAAGGTTGAGGTCGCGCACCAGAGCCTGCACTCCGGCAATCGTTGTCCGGACTGCGGGCGAGGGAATGTCTACAAACAGAAGGAACCCAAAGCGCTGGTACGGATCCGAGGCCAGGCGCCTCTGGCCGCCACCGTCTATGAACTGGAAAGACTGCGGTGCAATGGCTGCGGGCAGATCTTCACGGCACAGGAACCCGAAGGCACGGGGCCGGAGAAGTACGACGAGACTGCGGGTGCGGCGATCGGCCAGATGAAATACGGCAGCGGGATTCCTTTTTACCGGCTGGAGCAACTGGAAGAACTCATGGGCATCCCGCTGCCCGCGTCCACACAAGGGGAGATCGTCGAGGAAGCGGCTGAACCGATGAAGCCGGCTCATGAAGAACTGATCCGCCAGGCGGCAGAGAGCGGCGTCCTGCACAACGACGACACAAGCATGCGGGTTCTGCGGCTGGAGCGCGAACCTGGCGACGAACGCACGGGCGTGTTCACCAGCAACATCCTTGCGATCACCGCTGAGAACCATAAAATCGCGCTCTACTTCACGGGCCGCCAGCATGCGGGCGAGAACATGGCCGATGTGCTGAAGCAGAGAGCCAGTAAGTCGCCGCCGATTCAGATGTGCGACGCATTATCGCGAAACACGCCGAAAGCAGCAGGTATCGAAATCCTGCTTTCCAACTGCATGGCTCATGGAAGGCGCCAGTTTACAGAGATTGCGCCAAACTTTCCCGGCGAGTGCAGATATGTGCTGGAAACACTCGGCGAAGTTTATTACAACGATGCGATGGCGCGGGAACAGGCGCTCTCCGGCGAGGATCGTCTGAAACTGCATAAGGAACAGAGCGGCCCGGTCATGGTGCAGTTGCATGGGTGGCTGGAGGCACAGTTGGCGGAGAAGAAGACGGAGCCCAACTCGGGTCTGGGAAAAGCGATTACTTACCTGTTGCGGCACTGGAAAGGTCTCACTGCTTTCCTGCGTCATGCGGGCGCACCTCTGGACAATAATCTTTGCGAACAGGCACTGAAGCGGGCTGTACTTCATCGAAATTATGTGTACCCAGCGATTACGCGGAGGTGGGCGAATAACGGTTGCAGCGGACCGCTCATTCCGAGTTCTGTTGTATGGCGAACTGCACATAATCATAGTGCTTCCAGGAAGGCG
>CAZXCO010000472.1:0-2960 GCA_964639095.1 uncultured Solibacteraceae bacterium | reverse complement strand
CCCAGAGAACTGTCCATCAAAATTCCGGGCCGGGGGATGTCCGGTTCCCTGCTCGTTCTGATCCGTCCGCAGCAGGAAGGCTGGCCGGTTGAAGATCCTGCAGGGCACGAGACTGACCGATACTTGTCCCGCGTACTCTGCCGCCTCCAGTCGAATGACATCCGTTGGAAGGGACCAGGGTGTTGGCAGTTCGACGTTGAGTGTTCCGGGTAAAGCCGCATGCCAGTCTTCCTTTCGTAAACGTCGCTCAGGCGCGCGATCCAGAAGCCGAAGTCGCCTCGGCCACTAACGAGTTTGCCGCGAGCCGCGGCCATTGAAAACAGGCTCCGCCGCCGTCGAAATGGGACGTCGCCGGTCGGATTCCAGCTTTGCAGGATACTAAAATTACAACTATGCAGACCATCGGTCGCTACCGGATCATCGGCGAACTGGGCCGGGGAGCGATGGGTGTGGTCTATCACGCCACGGACCCGTCCATCGGCCGTTCGGTGGCGATCAAGACAATCCGCATACGCGATATCAACGATACCCAGCAGCGGAACAAGCTTCGGGACCGGCTGTTTCGCGAGGCGCGCTCGGCGGGCGTGCTCTCACATCCCAACATCGTCACGATTTACGACATGGATGAAGTGGACGGGCTGGCCTATATCGCGATGGCCTTCGTCAACGGCCCGACGCTCGAGAAAATTCTGGCTTCGGAGACACCGCTTTCCGGCACGAGGATGCTGCGTATCCTGCGGCAGACTGCCGCCGGTCTGGATTACGCGCACGGGCGCGGCATCGTTCACCGCGACATCAAGCCGGCCAACATCATGACGGATGAAGACGGCGCGGTGAAGATCACCGACTTCGGCATTGCCAAAATCACCACCGTAAACAACATGACCGAGACGCGATCGGTGGTGGGAACTCCGAACTACATGTCGCCCGAGCAGGTTCAGGGGCTGGCCATCGACGGGCGATCGGATCAGTTTTCGCTGGCGGTTATCGCCTATGAAATCCTCACGGGCGAGCGTCCGTTTCAGGGCGAGCACCTCAGTACCGTTGTCTATAAGATCGTGGCCGAAGATCAGGCCGACGCGCAGAGCATCAACGCGACGCTGACGCCGCAGATCGATCAGGTGCTGCGGCGCGGGCTGGCGAAGAAGCCGGAAGATCGTTATCCGAGCTGCTCGAATTTTGTCGGCGCGCTCGAGATGGCCTGCGCGGAATCGCGCGGCTGGACAACTCTCGCGGCGGGAGCCGCGGCGGCCACTCCGACGATCGGCGTCGAGCGGCGGCAGTTGCCCGAGCCCCATGCTCTGCCGTCGACGGGGAATACCACCGAGATCCGCCCGCGCGCTTCGGTTCTGAAGCCGCTGCTTTTGAGCTGCCTCGTGGTCCTCGGGGTCGCGGGGGTGATCACCTGGCAGGCTGGACTTCTTCCGAATCTGACGGCCTTCGGGTCCGGCGCGGGAAGCGCGCCCGTGGAGCAGACGCCGAGTTCGATCCCTCAGCCGGACCAGGCGAAGACACAACAGCCTTTGCCGGTGGCTGCGACGTCCGCCGATTCGGGAACCGGCGCGCCGGCATCGGAGAAAATTTCGCCGGCAGCCGATCTGGCGCCGCCCGTGGAGAATACACCCCCAGCTTCGGCTCCCGCTGTTGAGCCTGCGGCCCGCAAGCCAAGTCCCCTCGGCCCGCCGCTTGCAGCCGCACAGGATGCGGCGCCGGAGGCGGCTGAAAGACCGTCCCCGGAGACGCGTGAGATCGTCAGGATTCCGGCGTCGCGGCTGCAGGATGTCTGGGTTACCACAAACCCACCAGGCGCCAAAGCAGTGCTTGATCAGGACCTGTCCCAGTCCTGCCAGACACCCTGTATGGTTCACGCTGCGCCGGGTGTTCACAATCTGGAAATTTCGCAGGCCGGATACGAAACCGAGTCGCGGGAGATCCATATCGGCGACACGGCCCAGGACGTTCCACCCATCACGCTGCGAAAGCCAAGCGGAACCCTGATGCTGAGCACCAGTCCGGCCGGTGCCACAGTGCGTGTGAATGGACAGTTGATCCGGCAGGTCACTCCGGCGCAAATCACGTTGCCACCGGGGACCTACTCGATTACAGTGGAAAAGGCCGGCAAGTCGCAAACACAACGCGTCGTGATCCAGCAGAGCCCGGTGTTTCTGCGCATCCCGTTTTGAGCCGGCGGGGGGAGGGCGAGCCGCATGAAAGCAGCCGTTCTCAGGGCGCCGAATGACATTTTCAAACGCCCGCTCATTCTGGACGACATTCCGATCCCACGGCCCGGCCCGGGCCAGGTTCTGCTGCGTATCCGGGCCTGCGGCGTTTGCCGCACGGATCTGCACATCGTTGAAGGGGAACTGCCGCGCCTGCTTCCGGCGGTGATTCCGGGGCACCAGATTGCCGGCGAGGTCGTCGACGGGGCGAGCGACAAGCATCCGCGCGGTTCGCGCGTCGGCGTTTCCTGGATCGGGGGCGTAGACGGGTCCTGCTCATACTGCCGGCGGGGCATGGAGAATCTCTGCGACGCCCCCGTTTTCACTGGCTATTCGGTCAATGGCGGTTACGCGGAGTACGCGCTCGCGCGTGAAGATTTCCTGTTTCCTCTGCCCGCCAGTCTCGACGATCTGCACGCGGCGCCGCTGCTTTGCGCGGGCATTATCGGGTTTCGCAGCCTGCGCGTAGCGGGCGTAGAGCCCGGGGAGCGGGTGGGGTTATTCGGTTTCGGCTCGTCCGCCTCGCTGGCCATCGCGATTCTGCATGACTGGCGCTGTGAGGTTTATGTTTCCACGCGCGGCGAGTCGCACAGGCGGCTCGCCCAGTCTCTCGGCGCCACCTGGGTAGGCAGCGACCGGGAAAGGCCGCCGGTGGAACTCGACCGGGCGATCACATTTGCTCCGAGCGGAGAGGTTGTCGTGGCCGCTCTGTCGAGCCTGCGCAAGGGAGGAATCGTCGCG
>CAZXCO010000471.1:0-2057 GCA_964639095.1 uncultured Solibacteraceae bacterium | reverse complement strand
ACGCCGCCATGTACCAGGCCAACCGCCGGCACGAAGATCATCACGCGGCCGATCACAAGACCGCGTTCGACGGTTCGATCGGTTCATGGGATGCGAAGCTGACAGCCGCCGTCAGCGCAAAGACCCCGTTTAAGGGGAAAGACGAGCCAACAGCCACCGCCGCGCTCTACACAGCAATGGGAGGGACTCCGGATCAGGTCGCCGATGCATACGTCACGGAAGCCTACCGGCTCGGAGCCGTTTTTCACACGACGCCGAAGGGAGGAACGGTAAAAATCAGCAATCCAACCGCAAACAAGGACTGCTCGCAATCGTCGGTAGACGGCAAGAATCCTTCCTGACGCCGATGCCGCTCGTTGCGTCCATAGAAGTCCCCGCCGGGCAGACGGAAAACTCCGCGTTCGAAGTTCTGTTCCGCGTCCGCAATGATGGCGGCGGTCCGGCGGCGATCCTGAACCCCGACGTCGGCGTTCCCGATCCGGCGATGCAGTGGCCGCTTTCCGACGCCGTCTATCGCGTCTCGACTCTCCTCTGGTTTCACTGTCTCGCCATATCGGTTCGCGAAACGAGCGGCCTCGAGCTGGCGCGCAGAGAAATCCCCGCGTGGTCAACGCCCGCTCTGCTTCCCGACATGCTGCTTGCGCCGGGTCAATCGCTGACGCTGGAGATTCCGCTCGGGCCGTTCTACGCTCTCGAAGCCGGAAAGCAGTATCGGGTGTGGATTCGATACGGCGCCGGAGAGGTGAAAATCGAAGCCGAAACGCTCGTCACCACTCCGGACGCGGGGAAATAGCGCTCCCGTCGCCTCTCAGCCTTTAAAGTACGCCGGCAGGCCGGGCTTTGTGTCCCGCAGGATCTCGAGCACGTTACGGCGATCGTCCGGCGAGAGCTTCGAGAATTTCTTGTCGGTATTCTTGCCCGTCAGCACGTCGTAGAGTTTGCGGTAGATCCGGTCGCGATCCCACTGCGGCATGCTGTCGAAAGCCTTCGAGTAGATCATGTAGCTCAGCGGGTATTTGAACAGCCGCTTCTGCAGATCGAAATCGCGAAGAGAACGGCCCTTCTTGTCGCGCGGACCCCGTTCGGGGAATGTCATCGTAAAGGTCGAGGCGCCTTTCACGGGTGCGGTCAGCGGCGCTTCATTGGCGAACAGCATGTAGGCCACCATGTCGTCCATGGCGGCTTCGAGCTTCGGACGAGCCTCTTCGAGCTTGCCGTCGGCCATCGCAATACGCGTATCCCAGCCGATGCGTATGATGAGATTCGTCATGCGCGTCTGATGCTCGAGCGTCATGAGCGCCACCACATCGCTGATCGGGCTGAGGTATTTCGATGGGTCGAATTGAGGCTCGATGCCAGGTCCGAGCGGCACTCCGCGATGTTTCTGGCCATCCAGCATCCCGCTGATGTACCAGCCGCCCCACCGGTCCTCGATGGGAACCCGGTCGTCAGTCTCAAAACCGCCTCGCTGGTGTTCGACGGGCACGCCCGGAATTGTGTACTGCGAACTGACCACAAGACCCGGAATCCCGAGCGTATGCCCGCCCTGATGGCACTGCAGGCATGCCTGGCGGCGGCCGAACGTCGGTTTGTCCGTTTTCTCCGTTCGCAGCGTGTAGAAAACGACGCCTTGCTTCGGGTCCAGCGACGAGATCTCCATCACCTCGCCGTGCTGAACGAATCCCACTGCAACGTCGTCGTTGAAGTAAATAGCGCGCGGCCTCTGCGGCGACACCAGAGTCGCCTGGAAGCTGGTCTGCGAGAACACCAGTACTTGGGAATCGACATTCAGCCCGAGGTGCTTCAGCAGGCTCGGAAGATATCCCAGCCCTCCCGGCGCATAGTCGAGTGTCGCCTCGCCCTTGTCGAGTTGATCGTCGAAGCGCCCGACGACGTCGTCAGTGGGCGCGTCGTAGTATTGGATTGCCTTGTGATCGTATGGGACGTAAATCGTGTCTTCGAGTTGCTCGGCAACGGCCAGGCCCGCCAGCGCCGCCACACCGGCGCACACGGCGACTACTACGAATCGAACGGTCATCTCCAATCCCATAGTAAGC
>CAZXCO010000470.1:0-5394 GCA_964639095.1 uncultured Solibacteraceae bacterium | reverse complement strand
AAACCGCGGGGGCATGATCCAGTGGCGTGCCCGACAACAGCGGCTGCATTGCATCCTCCACCCGCAGTACTTCAGTCGAGCGGTATTCTTCGGCGGACGGCAGATCGACGCCTTCCTGCCGGGCCAGCACAGTGAAGAACGGAAGCGGATGCAGGCTGCGCGAAATGAAATACGAGATCGTGTTCGCGATCATGACCGGCAGAATGATGACGTAGCTGGCGCTGACCTCAAAGACCATGAAGACAGACGTCAGGGGCGCCCGGAACACGCCGGAGAAGAACACGCCCATGCCGACTAATACGTAGGCCCCGGTAGACGCCGTGGCGAATGGCAGGTAGTGCTGGGCCAGCCCGCCCAGTCCGCCCCCCAGCATAGCGCCCACGAACAGGGCCGGGGCGAACATTCCTCCCGGCACGCCCGTGCTGAAGCAAAGCAGTGTGGCGAGCATCTTGGCGCCGCCGAGCAAAAGAAGACGATCCCAGGGAAAACGGCCATGGAGCGCGAAGTCGATCGCATCGTATCCGGCGCCCATCACCTCCGGGAGCCGGAGGCCGACCAGCCCGACGCCGAATCCCGCCAGCGCCGCCTGGATCAGCTCTGTCCGCTGCGGCAGGCGCTCCAGGCGCGTACGAAGAGCTTCGATCAAACGGATAAAGACCGCGGAAAGAACGCCGCCGGCGACGCCCATGGCCACGTAGATGATCAGTTCGCTGGGCTGCGTTCGCTGGAAAGCCGGCACCTGAAACAGCGGCTCGTTGCCGAGAAACCAGCGCACCACGACGACCGCGGATACGGCGGCCAGCACAACCGGCCCCACGACGCCGGCCGTCCAGGAAGCCACGACTTCCTCCATGACGAAGAAGACGCCGGTGATGGGAGTGTTGAACGCCGCGGCGATCCCCGCGGCCGCGCCGACGGGAGCGATCATGCGCATGTATTTCCGGCCAAGCTGGAACATGCGGCCAAGCAATGAGGCGACCCCGGCGCCCATCTGCAGGGACGGATCCTCAGGCCCCAGAGAATTGCCCGTGCCGATGGCGAGCGAGCAGGCAAGAAATTTGCCGATGACCGTGCTGGGTGGAACGAAGCCGTCGGAGATATACAGGGCGGCCTTGGTTTGATTGACCCCGCTGCCGCGCGCCGCCGGAAAGAGGCGAGTGGCCAGAAAAGTGGCCGTGAGAGCGCCGAGCACGGGCGAGATCACGCGGCCAAACCGCAGATGGCCGGAGAGCGCGCCCAGGCTATACCAGCTCAACATATCGATGGCGATATGGAAGCAGACAACCATGAGACCGGCAAACACGCCGATCAGGATCGCCAACAGCAGGAACCGTTGTGTCTCGCTCAGCGCCAGGCGCTTGCCATTGGAAGGCCACGTCATTGTTTTGCCAGCCTGGCCATAACAGCCGCAAGCGCCCGGTCGTCAGGAGCCGCCGCGGAACACTCCCTGGGGCGTTGCTGCCAAACCTGCTGGGAGAGCGTCAGGACTTCCACCGTGTCTCCATCGCGTTTGCGGCGGGGCTTTTCCGCCAGCGCTTTCGCAGCCTCCGCCGACATCGCGGCGGAGACCGCACCGCACCGTTCGGCCGAGTTCAGAGACTGGCGCAGCAGTTCCTGCGCGCGCTCGAACCGTTGATTGGCGCTCAGGCGGACCAGCGTGGGATCGAGGTCAATCACCATATCGCATTCCTCGATGCGCTGACGGATTTCGGCGTTGGCGGGCTCAATCCGGGCGGCGACGTGGAATGCTGCCCGGGCCGCGAGAAAATCGCCGAGCTGGAAACGCGCCTCTCCGAGCCCCTGCTGGGCGGCGGCATTGGACGGGCGGGCCGCGGCGATGCCGCCGAATTCTTCCGCCGCATGCTCCGGGGAGCCGTGCGATAGCAGAAGAGAAGCGACTTTGAGCCGGTTCTCCACGTCGCTGTCCGGAAGTTCTCCGGCGAGCTCGAGCAGTTCCGTCAGAAGCTGCTTTTGCTGATGATCGCGTTCCAATACCTGAATCAATTCGAAACGCGCTTCGACGTGGTGCTGCTCCGCGTGGTCCGGCCAGAACCCGTAAATCGCCCGATGATAATCCTCGATCGCATCGGCATCGGCATGTTCCTCGACAGCGATCCGCGCCAGCATGAAATCCACGGGACCATTCGCGGGATCGGCCTCGTGCAGATCGGTCAGGTGAGTTTCCGCTTCATCGAAATCCCCCAGAGCGATCAGCGATTTCGCCAGAGCCATCCGGTACTCCGGCTGATCATGCTCGTAAACGAGCGCGGTTCGAAAGTCGTCGGCGGCTTCACTGTTGCGGCCGGCGGACTCCAGTTTCAGCCCCGCTTCATACTGATGTTCGGCACGGTTCCGGCGCGTTGCATGATACACGTTCGCCGATACCATGGTGGCCGCAAATAACACCACAACTGCGAAAATTACCGAAGCGAGAGCCGCCCGGCTTGTAGATGGACTCAACTCCTTACTACTCTTAGCGTAATCCACAGGGTCGCGTGCCTTTCAACGGAGCCGCGTCACCAGGCATCGGTTCCGGGCTGCAGGTTTGAGGCAGCGCAGACAGAGATCCATAACCAGATCGGCAGAACCGGAGCGCGGTTGTCGACCGGCGGCGTCGCAGGTCTACGCGGACTGCTTTCCTTTCCCGCTGTTTTCCTTCTTCAGTTTGATGAAGACGAAGCCGCCCAGCAACAATAAGGTCGCGGCGCCTGCCCCGCGCAGCAAACCCATCGCAACAGGCGTATATTTCGCGGTGTTCGGATCGAAGTGGTAGCAGAAGAGAAGAATCTGGTCGACCTTGGTCCCGATCTTGTTATGTGAAGCCTCCACCAGACCGAACCGCATGTCTTTCGGCGAGTAGTCGATGCCGTAGAAATACTTCGACAGTCTTCCCTCCGGCGTCAGAAGGTAGATGGCGCTCGCGTGGGCGAATGCCGCAGTCCGGGCATCCCATTTGTACCGGAAGCCCACCGCCTTCGAAATCCTGTCGATCGAGGGCTGGTCACCGGTAAGAAAATGCCAGCCATTCGCAGTCTCCGGATGGCCGTAGTCCTTCATGTACACTTCCTTCTTGGCCATCGCCTGTTTGGGCGTTTCCCGCGCGTCGAAGCTGACCGCAAGAATGTCGTAATCCTTGCCGGGCGTCAGCGTCATCAACCTCGCGGCCCGGGTCATCCCGTTCAATATCTGCGTGCAGAGCATCGGGCACTCGTAGTAGACAAGCGCCAGAACCACCGGCCGTTTTCCGAAATACTTGCCCAGGGTGACCGTCTGTCCGTACTCATCCCGAAATGGAGCGTCCAGAGGCAATTGCGCATTCAAGCGCTGCTCGATTGTGACATTCGAAAGCGCCTGTGGCCGTACGCCGGTCTTCGTATTCTGAGGGCCTCCGAGCGCCGCGCCCTGCGCTCCGGTCAACGCTGGTTGCGAATCCTGCCCCAGTGTGGATTCCTGCGCAGGAGACACCTGTGCCAGGACTACCGCGATAGCCAGAATGTAAAGTGTGATTTTCATTTTGAAGTCCGCGGGAAGCTCGAGACCAGCGGGATTCGGCAGTTCAACAACGTGGGGAGAGGGGCCGGATCGCGGTTGCTCATTGGTCGTTCAAGCGCCGCGAGTAATAGTTTATCACCGGCGGCGGGATGACCCGGGCTCAAAGGCAATCGCATCAGGGCCGTTCTGATGCGTCGAGGAGGTTTTCTGCTGCTCTTTTACTGATTCGCTTTACAGACCGAAGCGCGGCTGCGCACTTCAAGCCCAGCCAATGCCGGTTCGCCCGCGACGCGCCAGGGGTCGCGGGCGCCACATACGAAGTTGGCGTCAGCCCCGGCTGGGGAAAATGCCCTGCAACGCGATGATGAAAGACACGGCCAGAAAGGGCTGCATATTCTGATGCGGCTGGCTTCCGCCAGCCACGCTGACCGCGGTCGGCGCCATGGTTCCGGTCGCCGACGAGTTGAATGCCGGAGTAGTCGTGGTCGGTTGCCTGGGTGATCCGGTGTTGATTTCCGCCACAAACCCGTTCGTCGGATCGACGGACACACCGCCCTGATTGCTGACCCCGACAGTGTGGTTATGCATCGGCATCTGATTGGTTAACAGCGTGACGTTTTCGACTCCGCCCGTTTCGCCAATCACGTATGGCGTTCCGCCGGGCGATGTACCCCAGTTCATCGGAACAACACCCTGGAAATTCGGGAGCCCGAACGTTCGAACGCCGTCGCCCCCATAGAAGGTGCCGAGAATGGAAAACAGCGCGGTATTCTGCTGAATGCTCATCAACTGGCCGTTGCAAAGGGCCCAGCCCGTGGGGGCGAAATTTCCTGCAAACATCCGGATTTCGCCGAGATAAGGATCTGCCATCTGTTATTTATTCCTCTCCTGGAAAGGCTTTCGTTCGTATCCGCGCCGCTCTGACAGACCTAACTGCGGCTGGGGAAAATGCCCTGCAACGCGATGATGAAAGACACAGCCAGAAAGGGCTGCATATTCTCGTGCGGCTGGCTTCCTCCGGCGATGCTGACCGCGTTCGGCGCCATGGTTCCAGTCGCCGACGAGTTGAATGCCGGAGTAGTTGTGGTCGGTTGTCTGGGTGATCCGGTATTGATTTCCGCCACAAACCCGTTCGTGGGATCAACGGTCGTGCCGCCTTGATTGCTCACGCCGACTGTGTGGTTATGCATCGGCATCTGAGTCATTATCAGGGTGACGCTTTCACTCCCACCCGTCTGGCCGATCGAATATTGGGACCCGCTGCGGGCTTGCCCCCAGCTCATCGGCACAACTCCCTGGAAATTCGGGAGCGCGAACGTCTGGATTCCGTCTCCGCCGTATGTCGTGCCCAGGATGGCAAAGAGCGCTGAGTTTTGCGCAATGCTCATCAACTGGCCGTTGCAGAGGGCCCAGCCCGAAGGCGCAAAATTTCCCCCAAACATTCGGACTTCACCGAGAAAAGGTTCGGACATTCGTTATTCCTTTCGTTAGTTCCTCATTCGTGCTGACGCCGGAAATCTACTGGCACTTCAAGTTGACGCCATATTGATAAACCGCACTGAAATTGCTCTCGGACAATTGGACCGAAATGGTATCTCCCGCGGCTACAGAGAAAGTGTTTGTACTCGTGCAACTTCCTGTGGAGTTGATGGCTACCCCGGTTGACGCCGGACATGTCATCGATGTGGCGCTCCCGTTATGGTAGACCGTGAAGACTGCGGAGTCCGGCGATCCTGTTCCGGCCTGTGTCGTGCGGACGCCGACGTTCAGCGACGACATCGTGCAGGCGAGAGGAGCAATCACCTCGTTACTGCTGGAGAAACTCATGCTCGTCGCACCGTTATTGGACACGGTGGACGCGGGTGAGAAGAAAAGAGGGGTGCCCATATAGCCGCCATTGTT
>CAZXCO010000469.1:0-4885 GCA_964639095.1 uncultured Solibacteraceae bacterium | reverse complement strand
CGCGACGCCGGCTATTCGAATACCATCGCGGTGAACTCCGGGGCCGTGCTGCAACTGGGCGGAGTGGTGGGAACGCTTGTGCTCGGGCTGTTTGTGCGAAGGTTCGGGTTCTCGACGGTGTTAAGTCTCTCGTTTGCGCTTGCCTGTGCGAGTATTGCGGCCATCGGCCAGCCTTACATCTCGCTCGCCATACTCTTTGCATTCATTTTCATCGCCGGTTTCGGAGTTCCCGGATCGCAGGCCGGCCTCAACGCCTTCGCCGCCGTGTACTATCCGACAGACCTGCGGGCCACCGGCGTGGGCGCGGGTCTGGGTATCGGGCGCATCGGCGCCATCGTAGGACCGCTGATTGCCGGCGTCCTGCTGCAGAGACACTGGGCCGCCCGCGAGGTCTTTCTGGCGGCCGCCGTTCCGGCGTTGATCTCGGTGATCGTGATGTTCTCGCTGCGCTGGGTGGTCAAGCCTTCCGAGACCCCCGTCTCCGCAACGGAAGCACTGGTACACTGAGCGTTTTGCGGTTTTCCCAATTACAGTCGAGGTAAATTTTTGGCCCTGAAGATCGATCTCTTTAACCATTTCTTCCCCAGGAGGTTCTGGGAGGAATTCGTGTCGTTCAGCGCAAGTCTGAAAGACATGGGCAAGCGCGTCAAGAACATTCCGGCAATCTACGACCTCGAGGCGCGGTTCCGGACCATGGACATGTTCGACGAGTACACGCAGCTTCTTTCGCTCGGATCGCCGCCCGTCGAGGGACTTTTCAACGCCGAGAAGGCCCCCGAGATGGCGCGCATCGGGAATGAAGGAATGGCGGAGCTGGTCCAGAAGTATCCCAGCCGCTTCATCGGGTTCATCTCGTCGGTCGCCATGACCAGCCCCGACGAAGCTGCCAAGGAAGTGACGCGGTCCGTCAAGGATCTCGGCGCGAAGGGCATTCAGCTCTATACGAATGTTGTGGGCAAGGCGCTCGACGAGCCGGAATTCCGGCCCGTTTTCGACGAGATTGCGAAGCTCGATGACCCTGTCTGGCTGCATACGGAGCGCGGCGCGAAGTTCCCCGACTATCTCACGGAGAAGAAGTCGAAATACGAGATCTGGTGGACGCTCGGCTGGCCCTACGAGACCAGCACCGCGATGTCCCGCATGGTATTTTCCGGTTTCTTCGATCGCTACCCGAACCTGAAGATCATCACGCACCACATGGGCGCCATGATTCCGTACTTCGAAGGGCGTGTCGGATACGGGTGGGACGTGCTGGGCTCCCGGACGACCGACGAGGGGTACGAAGAACTGCTGAAATCGATGAAGAAGCGGCCGATCGACTATTTCCGGCTCTTCCTGGCGGATACGGCGCTGTTCGGCGCCCGGGCGGCGACCGTGTGCGGCCTCGAGTTCTTCGGTATTGATAACGTAGTGTTTGCTTCGGATACGCCGTTTGAGCCCCAGCCGGGGCTGTATATCCGCGAGACGATCAAGGTAATCGAGAGTCTCGATATCACGGCAGAGCAGAAGGATCAGATCTTCCGGCGAAACGCCGGGAAGCTTCTGAAAATCGCGCAGTAGTACGCGCGTTGGCAGCGGAGGTCCGGCGCAATCTGTACCGGACCACCCGGGGAATCCTGCCCGGAGACCGATGTGGCGCCGTGGAGCGGCAACCTCCCTTGACCTGCGGGTTCGGGGCGGTTTGACATTCCCGCTCCCGGTTCGCTAGCCTGTATAGGTAAAGTCGCATACATAGACGGAGTGGTGTGTTCATGAGTACCGTATTCCCGTCAAAGCCGGGAATTGAAAGAAAATGGCATGTAATCGATGCCAACGATGTTGTTCTGGGTAAGCTTGCCAGCCATGCTGCGCGGGTGCTCATGGGCAAACATAAGACAATCTATACGCCGTTTCTCGACGCAGGCGATCACGTCATCGTGATCAACGCCGCCAAAGTGAAGCTGACGGGCCGGAAGGATACGCAAAAGGTGTATCGGCGTTTTACCGGGTATCCTGGCGGTCTGGTGGAAACCGGCGCGCAGAATGTGCGGGCCACGCGGCCGGCGAAGATGGTGGAAGACGCAATTTTCGGAATGCTGCCCAAGACCAAGCTGGGGCGGCAGATGTACCGGAAGTTAAAGGTTTACGCGGGTGACAAGCACCCCCATGCGGCACAGAAGCCCGTTGCGCTCACGGTCAGACGTTCCGCTGCGGCGCCGCCCGTATCAGCGAAATAGAGCAAGAAAGGCATCTCGAATTGGCGTTACGAAAAATTGAGCAATATCTGGGAACCGGGCGTCGTAAACGGGGTGTTGCCCGCGTGTTCCTGCGGCCCGGATCGGGCCAGATCACGGTGAATGGCCGTACCCTGGAGAACTATTTCCCGACGGAAGCGGCGCGGGTGCCGGTGCGGCAGCCGCTCCAGACAGTGGAAATGACGGATCGTTTTGATATAGTGATCCTCGCTAACGGAGGCGGCGTGGCCGGTCAGGCGGACGCGATCAAACTGGGCATCGCGCGCGCACTGGTGGAGTTCAACGCCGAACTGCGGGGCCCCCTCAAGAAAGCCGGTCTTCTGACGCGCGACCCGAGAGAGCACGAGCGCAAGAAGTACGGCCAGAAGGGCGCACGCAAGCGGTTCCAGTTCTCAAAACGGTAGAGAGTTCAGCGCACAGGCGGGCGGCGCCTGTTGTGTGGAGGACTTGCGCACAGGCTCTGTGGCTTCTGTGCGCACGTTCGATGTCTTACGCGGTCGGGGCGCCGGTTTGATCCTGCGCCCCGAAACTATGTTAAATTGCCCGTTTGTTGTCCCGGCGCAAATCTCGCTTTGGATCGCGCCGTGCAGCCACGGGTTGTAAGAATTAAGGAGCAAGTTTGCCTGCTATTTCAATGAAGGAATTGCTCGAAGCCGGCGTTCACTTCGGGCACCAGACCAAGCGCTGGAATCCAAAGATGAAGGAATACATCTTTGGCGAACGTAACGGCATCTACATCATCGACCTGCAGAAGACCCTGAAGCTGTTCAAGGATGCGGCCCGGTATGTAGTGGAAATGGCCGCGCAGGGGAAAACGATCCTCTTCGTCGGCACCAAGCGCCAGGCGCAGGAGGCGATCGCGGAAGAAGCCAATCGCTGCCAGATGTTCTATGTGAACCAGCGCTGGCTGGGCGGTCTGCTCACGAACATGGCCACGGTGCAGAAGTCGATCAAGCGGCTCAAGGAACTGGAACAGATGGCGGCCGAAGGCTCTTACGGCGGCCGTCCCAAGAAGGAAATCGTCCGGCTGGAGCGTGATCGCAAGCACCTCGATCAGAATCTGGCGGGAATCAAGGACATGCCGGGGCTGCCGGATGTCATCTTCGTCATCGATTCGAACAAGGAGGCGATTGCTGTCAAGGAAGCGCGCCGCCTGGGGATCCCGGTGGTCGCCATCGTCGACACCAACTGCGATCCCGACGAAGTCGACTGGGTGATCCCGGGCAACGACGATGCGCTGCGCGCGATCCGTCTCTTCACGAGCAAGATTGCCGACTCCGTCATCGAAGGCCGGGCGCTCGCCACCGAGCACGACTTCACCGCCGAGAAGGTCAAGGACGAAGAGGCGCCGGTGGAGGACATCACGGAAGAGTATTCGCACTACGTGGATCCGAAGTATGCCGAGCAGATCATGCAGGAGAGCCTGATGCTCGGTAACGAAGAAGGCGCGGCATCGACCCGCAAGGGTCCCGCTTCGGAAACGAGCGAGAACGTCGCGGCCGAAGCCAATCAGGTTTAACGCGACGAGGCGGAAGGCCGCGTTCGCTTCAGGCCCTCGAGCCGCGGCCGGCTGCATTGTGTCCGCGGGAAGTCAATTTACGAAAATGGCAGAAATCACGGCAAGTTTAGTCAAGGAACTCCGGGAACGCACCGGAGCCGGAATGATGGAGTGCAAGAGCGCTCTGACAGAGGCGAAGGGAGACCTCGCCGAAGCGGAAGTCGTTCTCCGCAAGCGCGGAATCGCCTCCGCCGGCAAGAAGGCGTCACGCACTACGAAGCAGGGTGTCGTCGGGTCGTACATCCACGCCGGCGCTCAACTGGGCGTGCTGGTGGAAGTGAACTGCGAGTCCGATTTCGTGGCCCGCACCGAGGAATTTCAGGAACTGGTGCGCGACGTCGCCATGCACATTGCCGCGGCCGATCCGCAGTTCGTCCGTAAAGAAGACGTCACGCAGGCCGCCATCGACAAGGAGCGGGAAATTCAGCGGGCTCGCGCTCTGAACGAGGGCAAGCCGGAAAAGATGGTCGACAAGATCGTGGAAGGCCGCATGGCCAAGTTCTACGAGGAGGTCTGCCTCTACGAGCAGCCTTTCGTGAAGGAAAACACGATCAGTGTCGAGCAGTTGATCAAGACCAAGATCGCCAAACTGGGGGAAAATATATCGGTCTCCCGGTTTGCGCGTTTCAAAGTCGGTGACGCCTTCGGTCCGGAAGGTAAAACGGCAGAACCCGCGGCGAGCTAGATTTCCGGCCGCCGCAGCCCCGCGAGATCATGGCGAAGTACAGTCGCATTCTTCTGAAGCTGAGCGGCGAGGCGATGGCGGGCCCCGCCGCGTTCGGCATCGATCCGGAGCGTGTCAAGGGTCTGGCTCGCGAGATCGCCGCCATTGCGCAGGAAGGCGTCGAAGTGGGCGTTGTTGTGGGCGGCGGCAACATTTTCCGCGGCATCGCCCTTGCGGCGAAAGACATGGATCGCGTAACCGGCGATCACATGGGCATGCTGGCGACGGTGATCAACTCGCTGGCCCTGCAGGACGCGCTGGAGCAGATTGGCGCCCACACCCGCGTGATGAGCTCCATCCAGATGCATCAGGTGGCTGAGCCGTATATCCGCCGGCGCGCCATCCGCCATCTGGAAAATGGCCGGTTCG
>CAZXCO010000468.1:0-4401 GCA_964639095.1 uncultured Solibacteraceae bacterium | reverse complement strand
CGGCAAGGGGCTTCCCGAATGGCCGGTTTACAGCGGGAAGGCGGAGCATGCCATGGTTCTCGGGGATACCGTCAGCGTCGGCACCGGTATCCATCCGGACATTCTGGCCTTTTACGACGCCTATTACAAAAACACTCAGCGGGAGCGGTAAATGGCGGGTTCAGGGGAGAGGATCGCGAATACAGAAGCCTTTTTCGGGGCGCGCTTTATAGCCATGCTGGCCCTGGGACCGCCTACTGTGGCCGCCGGAATAACGGAACGGCCGCGCCCCGCATGAGCGACTGCAACACGTAGAATGGCCACTGGGAGGTGACACCCTCGTGATGGATGTCATGTCCGTGGAAGGTGAACATGATTCTATACAGCCATCGCGAGAAGGCTGCGCGCCTGCTCGAATTCAAGTGCGTGGAATTCACCGAAGAGCTGATTTACAGAGATTTGAGAAAGAAGGCAGGGAAATGAGACGAATGCGGGTTATGGAATCCGCGGCAGCCGCGGCGTTGCTGCTGGCGTTGTCCGGCGCGGCAGCGTTGCACGCGCAGACGAAGGGCACTTTCGAACGAATCAAGGTTCACGGCAAGTCTCTCGAAGGGAACCTGGAAGGCGATTCTCCCGACCGGGATGTCTCGATCTATCTGCCGCCGAGCTATAAGACTGCCACCAGACGCCGTTATCCGGTGGTTTATCTGCTGCACGGGTACACGAACTCGGACGAAGGCTGGTTCGGGCCGGGGTTGAAATCGGGATTTCTCAGCGCGCACACCTCGGTGCCTGAGGTTGCGGACCGCGCCATGACCGGGGGCGGCGTGCGCGAAATGATTCTCGTGATGCCTAACGCCTACACGGTCTATCAGGGCAGCATGTTTTCAAATTCCGTCACCACGGGCGACTGGGAAGGATACGTCACGCGGGACCTCGTGAACTATATCGACAGTCACTACCGGACGATTGCGTTGCCTGCCAGCCGCGGCCTCGCGGGCCACTCCATGGGCGGCTACGGGACGATCCGGCTGGCCATGAAATACCCGGATGTTTTTTCCAGCATCTACGTGCTGAGCGCCTGCTGCCTGAGCGCCAATCTCAACCCGCGGGGCGCGGCGTTCGCACAGGCGGAGGCGGTCCACAGCCAGGCGGAGGCGGCCAAACTCCCGCGCGGCCCGATGACCATGCTTGCGGAGGCGGCGGCGTGGTCGCCCGATCCGAAAAATCCGCCGTTCTTTTTCGATCTGCCGGTTCAGGACGGTAAAGTTCAGCCTGCCGTAGTGGCGCGCTGGGTGGCCAACGCGCCGCTCGCGATGATCGACCAGTACATCTCGAATCTGAAGAAGCTGAAATCCATCGCGATGGATGTGGGCGACAAGGACGGCCTTGCGGCGAGCAATCGGGAGTTAAGCGGTGTTCTGACCGGGTACGGCATCGCGCACACGTTTGAGACATATGACGGCGACCATACGAACCACATCGCCCTTCGCGTGGAAAAGAACGTCCTGCCGTATTTTTCGAATCATCTGTCCTTCGGTAAAGAGCACAAGTAGGAGAGTCTGTATGGACAGGCGAGTCTTCGCGATCGGTGGTTTCGCCGCCGTCGCGCTGGCGCGCTTCTCACGGGCACCGGGATCGTGGTCGAGGAATGGCAGGTGAAGGACGTCTCTTTGCGGGCCAACGTCAGCAATATCACGCTTCCCGGCCGAAGGAAGTGAACTGCCCCGGGGCGCTTAGTGCAGAAACGTGAGGAACGTGTAGAGCACCGGGAGTGCAAACAGGGTACTGTCCACGCGATCGAGCAGTCCTCCGTGCCCGGGAAGAAGACTGCCGCTGTCTTTGACGCCGGCGGCGCGCTTGATCGCCGATTCGGCAAGGTCCCCCACCTGGCCGGCCACGTTGGCAGCCAGCGCCAGCAGCCCGGCAACTGGCAGTGACGTGCCTTTGATGGCAAGCGGCAGGTAGATCATTCCGAACGCCACGCCAGTCGCGAGCGAAGCCGCGGCGCCTTCGCGGCTCTTCCCGGGACTGATGGAAGGGGCGAGTTTGTGGCGCCCGAAGTTCTTCCCCACATAATAGGCGCCGGTGTCGCCCACCCAGTTGACCAGCAGACCGAACATCAGCCAGTGCGGATTCATGTCGTGCAGCAGGATGGCCGTTTTCCAGGAACCGAAGATGTAGAAAATCCCCATCAGCAAAGCGGAGGCCCGTGCGAAACCCTTGCCGGGCTCCGCGGCCGCGAGCGGGAGGCACAGGGCGGCAAGGGCGCTCAGAATCATGAGCAGAATGGTCTCGTGCTGCGGGGCGACGAGAATCAGGAGTCCGGCGGCGTAGCCCAGGGGCGGAAACGATTCCGTGATGGCGGAGTATTCGCGGAAACAGAGAACCGCCACGATCGCAATGACTGCCGCAAAAAGCCACCAGGGAGCGAAAAGCGCGGTATAGACGGCGACAGGAACGAGAAAAAGAGCGGTGACGACGCGCTTCATTGCGAGGAGACGGCGATCTCTTCCATCTCCTGATCTTTTCTGTCTGCCGGCAGGTCTTCGCGTGAGGCCGGCATCGGCGAGAGGCCGCCGAAGCGCCGTTCGCGGCGCTGGAAATCGAGAATGGCGCGCAGCAGTTCGGCGCGGTTGAAATCGGGCCAGAGGGTTTCGGTAACGTAAAGCTCCGCGTAGGCGATCTGCCAGAGCAGGAAATTGCTGACGCGCATTTCTCCGGAGGTGCGGATGAGCAGATCGGGTTCCGGAAGGCCCGCCGTGTAGAGGCGGCGAGAAATCATTTTTTCATCGATGACGAGGCTGGAAAGACGCCCTTCGATGCGGGCTTCGTCGATCAGGGCGTTGACGGCGTCCGCCAGTTCGACGCGGGCGCTGTAGTTGATGGCGAGATTCAGCCGCATGCCCCGGTTGGAGGCGGTGGCGCGCTCCACGGCGCGAAGCTCTTCGTAGGCGCGCTCGGGCAGCGCTTCCACGTGACCGATCGACTGGAGGCGGATGTCGTTGCGCTGCAGATCCTGAAGCTCCCGGCGAAGGTAGAAGCGCAGCAGGCGCCACAGCATGTCGACTTCGGAGCGCGGGCGCTTCCAGTTCTCCGCGGAGAAGGCATAGAGGGTCAGGGCTTTCACCCCGAGACTCACACAGTCCTCCACCACTGAGCGCACTGTGCTTACGCCGGCTTTATGGCCAGCGATGCGCGGCAAACCGCGCCGTTTCGCCCATCGCCCGTTCCCGTCCATGATAATGGCGATATGCGCCGGGATTTTTGCAGGATCCAGACTCAGCGCGAGGGCCCGGTCCCTATCCCCGGGGGCCAGCGCATCCAGCATCTTCACGCGTCAACACCCATGCATCCAACCCATCGTACACCGCGCCATAAAGTGGTGGCGAAAATAAAGTGACCCGAATGAGCGCGGGCGACGATTCGGGCATACTCTAAGGTTTGGTCCCCTCGCCCTGGTTGAAAAAAGCGGCTCTGTGGCTGGCGTGCGCTTCCGCGGTGTCGATTCTGCTTTCGATCGCGGTTTCCCAGATTCTGCTGGCGCTCGCGCTGGCGTTCCTGCTGCTGTCGGGATTGCCCCTGCGCTGGCCGCGGGTTTCAATTCCTCTGGCGCTCTTCCTCGGCTGGACTCTGCTCGCTCTGGCCTTTTCGCCCGATCCCCGGTTCGGGTTGCCGACCGTCCGGAAGATGGCGGTCGTGTACTGGATGCTGCTTATCGTGTATTCAGCGGTGCGCACAGAGCGGGAAGCGCGGGGGCTGATCCTTGCATGGATCGGGATTGGCACGATCACGGCCGGAAGAGGGCTGTTCCAGTATGCCGCCGACGTGGCGGGCGCGCGGGCCGCGCATCAGAATTTCTACAATTTCTACGTCGCGGACCGGATTCGCGGATTCATGAGCCACTGGATGACATTTTCGGGCCAGGAATTATTCGTGCTCCTGCTCGTGGGGGCATTCCTGCTGTTCAGTCCGGAGGTCAAAAAGTGGCTCTGGGTGGCGTTGCCCTGCGCCGTGGTCATCGGAATCGCTCTGGTTCTGAGCGACACCCGCACGGTCTGGGGGGCGGCGCTGGTGGGGGGCTTCTATCTGCTCTGGGAATGGCGGAAAGCGGCGGCTCTGGCGATGCCGGTGGTGCTGCTGCTGGGGCTTCTCGTGGCTCCCCGGGCCGTTCAGGAACGCGTGCGCTCGCTGACAAATCCGCACGGGGAGACCGATTCGAACGCGCATCGCATCATCGTCTGGCGCACGGGCTGGCAGATGATCAAGGCGCATCCGCTGCTTGGGGTGGGTCCCGAGGAGATCCGGAAGAAGCAGGTTTTCGACGCCTATCTGCCGGCCGACATCCACTATCCGCTGCCGGCGGGGAATTACCAGCACCTGCACAGCATTTACATCCACTATGCGGCCGAAGGAGGCGTG
>CAZXCO010000467.1:0-2159 GCA_964639095.1 uncultured Solibacteraceae bacterium | reverse complement strand
GCCGATCCGGAATACCTCCGGCGCCATCGAATGGAGGATGGGAATTTCGTGCCCGGTCAGCTTGCGCGCTTTTCGCAGCTTCGCTCCAACCGCATTGGCCGAACTGGCCTCCGGCCCGCCGCCCGGCCCTTTCCAGTCCAGGACAACTTTCTGCGGCACGAATCCTTCGACGGCATCCGCCATATCGGTGAGCCAGGACCCGCGGCGCATTTCGCCATCGGTCAGAATGTCGAGTCCAATATCCCGCTGCTTTTGAATCGCCTCCCGAATGGCGCGGTCTTCCAGCAGTTGTAAATCGGCGGAAGGAAGCCGCCCTTCCGCGTGCGCCTGGCGCGCCTGGAGCAGGTCCGGCGGGCGCAGCAGGCTTCCCACGTGTTCGGCACGGAACTCTGTTTTCATAGGCGCTAACCAGTGTATGCCGGGAGCCTGCCGGTATGCGCAGTCGTGATTTGCTCTCAGACTCGCAGGCGCATCGGCAGCCAGCCTACCGAGCCGAGCCAACGGTCATCAGGAGCATCAGCCGTTGAGATTATCGGGCAGACCCGCGCCAGAGGTTCGGTTGGAATCGGGGAATTTCGCGCCCTGTGTCAACTGGGAAACAGAAGGTGGGCCGAGCAGCAGGAACGAGAGGAGTGCAATCCTCCGAGCGCGCAGCATAGCAGCATATAAGAGCAGAACGCTGAATCGCCCCGGACCGAGGGCGTCAGGCTCACTGCCGCGAGGCCCACGAGCCGAGCCCGAACCGCCCGCGTAAGGCCGCGGAGATCCAGGAGTAGTTCAGTGCGACGTGTCAAACCCGAAGCGAGCAGAGCCCAGTTCCACAAAGGGCTATGAAATGTGCGCCTCGCGCGGTCGTCGATGGTTCGGATGCGATGAAGGGCAGAACGACCTGCGAGATCACAATGCCCGAAATCACTTCGCTCCCGATCAGAACGAACAATACGGCCTTAAGAAGATCATTCAGCAGCAAGCGGCGGTTCCGGAACATCAGCACGCAGCACGAAGCCCTGCGAATCCAGCACCAGGAAAACAGCAGGTGCACCAGTTCAGGTGCAGCGAAGGCGATTCCAAGCCATTCGTGCAGGGATAGTCCGGTCAGGCGCGGACACCGGATCAACGTCAATGCAACGAGAACGAACGTGTCAAGAAAAAACGTAAACCGTCGTGTCACCATCATGAAAGCGCTCGCCACTTTGCGCAGATCTCAGCATGGGCGATTCTGAAATCAACGATGTGAGCTGCCTTGTGCGGTCGGGAACCTGGTCGCATAAGATATGCACGAGGCGATATGCGGCAGCTGGCCTTATGGCCTTTAGGCTTTAAGATAGATTGTTTTCGTTTACTGTATGCGCTATGTTCCAACCGTGGATCTGGCAAAGCGGTTCGCGCAGGGTCCTGATATTTTTGTCTGCCGGTCACTCGCCTGAAAAGAAATTTTTTCTGCGGCCGCCCATTTGACCAGGATTCACGCCGGTCGTCTCGTGTTGTAGCGCCGTTCCTTTGAAGGAGAACCGGCCTGAGTAACTGCCCGGATCACGGGCCGTCATTCTCAGCCAAACCGGAAAACAAGGAGCGCACATGTTTCATTCGATCACTCGGAAGCCACGCTTTATTTCCAGCTGGTTCGGGCTGCTCTGCGCGATGAGCCCGGCAATATCGCAAACCACAAGCCAGGGCACTTTCACGTCATTCGAGGTTCCCGGAAGCTCTGCTACCCTCCCCACGTCGATCAGCGACTCTTTCAGCATCACCGGAAGCTACCTCGTGTCCTCCGCCTCGGCCAGCCACGGGTTTGCGCGCAACGCGCGAGGGCGCATCACCTCGTTTGATCCTGCGCAAAGCAGTGCCACCTATCCGACAGGCATCAATATATTTGGCGCGATCGCCGGCCGGTGGGAGGATATGAGCGGCGTAACCCACGCGTTTGTGCGAGATCCGGGCGGCAGAATCACAACCTTCGACGTCCCCGGCGGCACCTCAACCACAGTCACCGGCATCAACGATCTGGGCTTTATTACGGGATCCTACCGCGGGATTGACAACACGAATCATGGGTATGTGCGCTCTCCACAGGGAAAGTTCACTACGTTTGATCCGCCCGGAAGCATCGCCACGAATCCTGCCGGTATCAACTTTGAAGGCGCGGTCACCGGGAGCTA
>CAZXCO010000466.1:0-8005 GCA_964639095.1 uncultured Solibacteraceae bacterium | reverse complement strand
TGCTCGCGTTTTACGCCGAGCACGATCCGTTCGCGAGAATCCGGAGCGATCCGCAGAGGGTCCACGACACGTTCCAGTTGCCCACCGGGCTGCCGAATCTCCCGAAAGCCGCCAGCGATTTGACCACGGTCTATCAGGACGTGCGCTACTTCGCCCAGAGTCTGCTGGACGACATATCTTTCTACTATGGGGCCATCACGGTCTGTCTGCTTCCGGCCCTCTACGCGCTGCTCGGAACCTGCGCCTATCTCCTCCGAACCTTCGAGCAGCAGATGGCCTCGCGGACGTTCATTCCCTCCAGCGCCGATTCAGCCCGCTTTCTGATCGCCGCTATCGGGGGCGCTGTCGTCGGCCTGTTCAACAATTTCACCATCGGGCAGGGCGCTTCCATTCCGCCTCTGGCGATCGCGTTCCTGGTCGGCTACGCCGTGGACGTATTCTTCGCTTTTCTCGAAGGCATGCTGAGCACGTTTACGAAGAGGACTTCTCCGCCGCCGGCGCAGTAAGGCGGACGTTTTCCGCTGAAAGGAACCCGAAATGACGCCTCAGGGAATCGCTTTTTCGGGCGCTTCGACGCCCCTCTCTTTGGAAGGATTCAACGCCGCGATCGACCTCATCGGCGTGAAAGCGGCCGAGTTGTGGGCGCTGATCAGCGTGGAGACCTCCGGCTGCGGCTTCTTCGACGACCGCCGCCCGCAGATTCTTTACGAACGCCACATCTTTTACCGGCTCACCCAAGGCCGGTTTCCGGTCAGCGATATCAATTCCCCCACTGCCGGAGGCTACGCGGGCGGCGCCGCCGAATATGACCGGCTCAACCGCGCCATCGCGCTCGATCTCAACGCGGCGATTCAGAGCGCCTCGTGGGGTATCGGCCAGGTCATGGGAGAGAACTTCCGCGCCGCCGGTTTCGACGATCCCGCTTCGATGGTGACCGCTGTCGTCGGCGGAGAGGACGCCCAGATCCTCACGGTCTGCCGCTTCCTGGCCGCAAACGGCCTCGATCGCCCTCTGCGCAATCACGATTGGGCAGGCTTCGCGCGCGGTTACAACGGGCCTTCTTACGCGAAATACAGTTACGACGAGAAGCTGCTGCAGAATTATCAGAAATACTCGGCCGGTTCGCTGCCCGATCTGACCGTTCGGGCGGCGCAGCTCATGCTCCGGTTCCTTCATTACGAGCCGGGCGTTGTGGATGGCTTCAACGGCGCCCGTACGGAATCCGCTTTGAAGGCCTTCCAGACCGCAAAGAATCTTCCTGCGAACGGCGACGCAGACGACGCCACGATGGCGGCTTTGCGCGCCGCTCTGGGCTCCGCGGCCGCGGTGAGCTGAGCTTGTCCGGTCTCAGATAATCGGGAATCCGACGTAGTTTTCCGCCAGCGACGTCATGGCCGCGCGCGAGCTCGTCAGATAATCCAGCTCCGCGAGCTGCCGCCGCCGGTCGAAGGCATGCTCGGGGCCGAACCCGAACACGTGCAGCATCGAGGTCATGTACCACGAGAATCGCTGCGCCTTCCAGACCCGCCGCTGGCATGTCTCCGCATACCGGTCGAGAAGCGCCTCGCGGCCCGATTTGTAGAACTCCGCCAGGGCCTGCGAAAGCACATAAACGTCCGCGGCCGCCAGATTCAGGCCCTTGGCGCCGGTCGGCGGAACGATGTGGGCCGCATCTCCCGCGAGAAACAGCCGCCCGTATCGCATCGGCTCCACGACGAAGCTGCGCATTCCTGTGACGCCCTTCTGCAGTACGGGACCCATATTGGGCTTCCACCCGTCCCTTGTCGTCAGCCGGAGGTTCAGTTCGTTCCAGATCCTGTCGTCGGACCATTGCGTAATATCCTCGTCCGGCTCGCATTGCAGATAAAGCCGGGTGATTTTCTGCGAGCGCATGCTGAAAAGCGCAAAGCCACGCTCCGTCCACGTGTAGACAAGCTCTTCGGAGGCCGGCGCAGCCTCCGCCAGAATGCCCAGCCAGCCGAACGGGTAGTGCCGGTCGAAAGCCGTGATCGCGCCTTCCGGTATGGATGGCCGGCAGACCCCGTGAAAGCCGTCGCAGCCGGCAATGAAATCGCAGGTCAACTCGTGATCGCTTTCCTGATGACGGTAGCGGATGCGGGGCTTCGCCGACTCCGGATTCCCGATCGTCAGATTCTCCACTTCATAAAGAACCGGCCGTCCCGTCGCATGGCGCGCCTGGTTGAGATCCTTTTGCAGCTCATTCTGGCCGTAGACCGTGATCGCGCGGCCGCCGGTCAGCTCATACATGTTGATGCGATGGAGAACGCCCCCGAAGCTGATATTGATGCCGTGGTGGATGAGTCCTTCGCGCTTCACCCGCTCCCCCAGGCCGATTGCGTTCAGCAGATCGACCGTCCCCTGTTCCAGAACGCCCGCGCGCACACGGTCGATTACATACTCCTCGCTGCGCGCTTCGAGAACCACTGAATCAATGCCCTGCAGATGAAGCAGGTGTGCGAGAAGAAGGCCCGACGGCCCCCCGCCGACGATTCCAACCTGGGTGTGCATGCGTCTCCAGTCTATCGGCGGGTATACTGTCCTTTTCCATGTCAATTGTGGACGTCAAGGAGATCCGGCAGATATTGCCGCATCGTTACCCCTTTTTGCTGGTGGATCGCATCGTCGAACTCGAGCCGGAACGAGTTGTCGGAATCAAGAATGTCACCGTCAACGAACCGTTCTTCAACGGGCATTTCCCGGATTTTCCGGTCATGCCCGGCGTGCTGATCGTGGAAGCCATGGCGCAGACGGCGGGGGTGCTCGTTCTCAAAAGCATTCCGGACCGCGGGAAGAAAGTGGTGCTGCTCGCCTCGATTGACGCCGCGAAATTCCGCCGGCCCGTAACGCCCGGCGATCAGTTGCGCATCGAAATGGTTGTGATTCGCCGGAAGGGCTCGGTTGCGAAGATGGCGGGGAAAGCGACCGTTGACGGCCACGTCGTCGCCGAAGCGGAGTTGTTGTGCAAGCTGCAGGACCAGGCAGAACCGGCCGCATCTGAGTAATGCCGGTCCACGCGACAGCCATCGTTGACGCCGCGGCACGCATTCACGAGACGGCCGATATCGGCCCCCACTGCATTATCGGCGCGGAAGTGGAGATCGGCGCCCGCACGCGCCTCATGGCGAATCTGTACATCGAAGGCCCGTGTACGATCGGCGAAGACAACGTCTTTTTCCCCTTTTCCACGGTTGGCGTCGCTTCCCAGGACATGAAGTACAAGGGCGAGCGGGCTTACACGCGCATCGGCAGCCGCAACCGGATCCGCGAGTTTGTCACTATCCATCGGGGCACGGAGGGCGGGGGACTGCTGACCGAAATCGGCGACGATAATCTCCTGATGACCTACACGCATGTGGCTCACGACTGCCGGATCGGGAACCATGTGATTCTCGGCAACAGCGTCGGACTCGCGGGACACGTGATCATCGAGGACTGGGCCGACGTGAGCCCCTTCAGCGGCGTGCACCAGTTCTGCCGCATCGGCAGGCACGCCTTCATCGGACCCTACAGCGTGATCAAGCAGGATGTGATGCCCTACTCCCTGACCAGCAACCAGCCGGAGGTGCAGGTCTTCGGCGCCAACAGCGTCGGGCTTTCGCGGCGCGGCTTCGCGAAGCCTGCCATCGAGGCGTTGCAGACGGCCTTTCGCCTGTTGACGCGCGCGGGCCTCAACACCAGCCAGGCGATCGAGCGGATTCAGGCGGAAGTAGAGCCCTGCCCCGAGATCGAGGAATTGCTGGCCTTCATCGCTTCCTCGCAGCGCGGTGTGATTAAAGGATGAAATACGGGATCATCGCCGGCAACGGGCGCTTTCCGGTCATCGCGCTCGAGACCGCGCGGGCCCAGGGCGATGAAGCGGTGGCTATCGCGATCAAGGAAGAGGCATCCCCTGACGTCGGGAATGCCGCGGCCAGATGTTACTGGATCTCGCTCGGCGAACTGGGCAGGCTGATCGAAATCTGCAAAAGCGAGGGCATCTCGCAGATCATGATGGCGGGCCAGGTCAAACACGCGAAGATATTCTCTTCCATCCGGCCCGACTGGAGGCTGGTCAAGGTGCTCGCGAGTCTGCTGCAGAAGAACACCGACTCGCTGATCGGGGCCATTGCGAAAGTGCTCGCGGACGAAGACATTCAGTTGGTGGATTCCACGCTGCTGCTGAAGCCTCTCCTCGCCCCGGCGGGAGCCATCACGAAGCGGAAAGTGGATTCGGCCGAGCAGCGCGACATCGAGTACGGACGCAGAATCGCACATGCCCTCGCCAGTCTCGATCTCGGCCAGAGCGTCGCCATTGCCGACCGCGCCTGCGTAGCTCTCGAAGCCATGGAAGGGACCGACGCCATGTTGCGGCGCGCCGCCGGCCTCGTGGAAGGAAAGCGATTAACGCTGGTCAAGGCGTCGTCACGGCGGCGGCATTTGCTTTTCGACGTGCCCGTGATCGGGCCGGGAACCGTAGACGTCATGATCGAAACCAACACGACGGCGCTGGCCGTGGACGCCGGGCGCACGCTCATGCTGGACCGGGAGGAACTGTTGGCCAAAGCAAACGCGGCAAAAATCGCAATCGTCGGCATGGAAGCGATGCCGGAGGAGCAGGGCAGGGCATGATTCGAGTAGCGGTCATCGGCGCAGGCGCATTCGGAAAGAACCACGTTCGCGTTGTGCGCGAAAGCGAGCGGGCGGAACTGGCGTTCGTGGTCGATGCCGATGCGGAGCGCGCACGCGAGCAGGCGGGTGGCATCCCTTCGACCACCGATTACCGGGAGATTATCGGGAAGGCCGATGCCGCGATCGTTGCTGTCCCGACTGTACAGCACACCGAAATCGGATGCGCGCTGCTCGAAGCCGGAATCGACGTTCTGGTCGAAAAGCCCATAGCGCCATCGCTCGAAGAAGCCACTCGCCTGGTGGAAGCGGCAAAAAAGAGCGGCCGTATCCTCCAGGTCGGCCATCTCGAACGCTTCAACCCCGCGGTCATCGCGCTGGAGCGGGCGGCGACTCTGCCGCTTTTCTTCGAAATCCATCGCATGAGCGTCTTCACACCGCGGAGCCTGGATGTCGATGTGGTGCTCGATCTGATGATCCACGATCTCGACATCGTTCTGGCCCTGGCGCGCGCTCCGTTAAAGGAAATCCGGGCCGCGGGCATCTCCGTGCTGTCTCCGAAAGTCGACATCGCCAACGTGCGGCTCGAGTTCGAAGACGGGTGCATCGCCAACCTTACGGCCAGTCGCGTGTCCACCGAAAAGGTACGAAAACTGCGCCTTTTTCAGCCCCGGCAGTATATTTCAGTCGATTACGCGAAGCAGGCGGCGGCTGTCTTTTCGGTCGGCGGCCCGGCGGGAATCGCCTTCGAGCAGCTTCCGATCGAGCCGGCCGAACCCCTCAAACTGCAGTTCTCCGCCTTCCTGGATTCAGTCGAGAGCCGCAAACCGCCGAAACTCGACGGCCCTACAGCACGTAAAACACTGGAGATAGCTCTCGGGGTCCTTGATAAAATCAAGGAGCACACGGGAGTGGTCGAGAGAACTCTCGCTTCAGGATGGAAACCTTAGCGCCGGCGGAATTCGCCTCTCCAGAAACGGAACCCGGAATCCATCTCCTGCTGGAGCGTGACCGCGCCGATGACTGGCATCGCTGGCGGTCTGCCGCGATTTACTCGGCGCTGGCGCACGTCGTCCTCATCATTGCGCTGCTGCTCATGCCCGAGAGCGAGATGCGGACGTACGAACAGCCGCCGCCGCCCCTCCGCGTTGTTCACCTGTATACGCCACGTGACCTCACCCAGAAGGCCCCGAACAACGGCAAGCTCAGCAAGGAATTATCTGTCGAAGCCATTCCCCCGCATCCCCTGATCAGGACGCCGTTGCCCGCGCCGCCGGTCAAAGTGGTGCGGCGGCCGGCGGCCCTTCCGGCGCCGCAGGTGGCCAAGGCCCCGCCGAAGCCGGTGATCGTCGAGCCGCCGAAGCTGGATGCGCCCAAAATTCAGTTACCGGGTGACCAGACGGACCAGATTGCGAAATTCGCAGCCCCTCCGCCGCCTCCGCCGCCCGGCCAGGCGAAACCGGCCTTTGAGAATGTTCCTTCCACAACCCCGGCGCCCAGAGGGGCCAATGGCAAACCCGGCGGGATTGCCGTGCCGAATCCGTCGGTTGAGAACGCGATTCGTGAACTGAACCGCAGTGGCGGCGTCAGCGGACGCCAGTCGGTGGGGGACAGCGGAGCCGACGCCGGCGGCCTGGGGCTCAATCTTCCTCCGTCAGCCGGGCGGCCGCGTTCGAATCTGGAACTGCGCAGCGATCCCATGGGGGTCGACTTCCGTCCCTATATGCTGCAGGTTCTGGCTGCGGTCCGGCGGAACTGGTTCGCCGTCTATCCCGAAGCAGCCCGGCTGGGGCAAAGGGGCCAGGTTGTGCTCGAGTTCGCGATTGCGAAACAGGGACTGGTTACGAAGGTAATCTTCTCGACGGAGTCCGGCGCGAAGGCGCTGGATCAGTCGGCGGTAGCCGCGATCAGCGCTTCCAATCCGCTGCCGCCGTTGCCCACCGAGTTCCGGGGGGATCGCATCGTGCTGCGGATGACGTTCATGTACAACATGCCTCGCTGATCAGAAGGTGTGTAACGCCCAGCGGAAAGCCGAAATAATGCCGCACCACAGCGATACGCTCAATGTGAGCGCCAGCAGCAGGGAGGGCAGTGGAATCTGGCGCCTCAGGACGGTCTCGTCTGTTTCTTCGAAGCACGGCGGCGGAACCCATGCCTCTACGGCAGGGCAGGTTCTGATCTCTTGTGTCACAATTTCTTCTTCGGCTGGCTTCCGCTGAGGTTCTAACCAAAAACTCCGATGAGGGTTTGAGCCGGTTCCATTCGAATTTTACGATTAATTGGCTGATTTGTACGTCAATTCACGTAAAATCGGCACTTCAGGAAAATTCTTAGTACCTCCTTATCGAAAGTCATACTTTACGCTTTCCTTGCCGGGGTTCATTCTCGTGATATGCGGGATCTTAAAAGAACCCTCAGTTACCTGCGGAATGAGTTGGCGCAGGTCAATCAGTGGATAGCAGTTCTGGAAGCGATCGCGACGGAGCAGTACGAGGATCGCCTCCAGCGCGCCGCGGCGAGAGCGGCGGCCAGCGAATCGACGGGCATGGAGTTTCATCCGCCTGCGAGACCGGACCCGGACATCCATCTATGGCTTTAGGCGCCCCGTGGCTGCGGACATCGGCAGAGTTGTCCTCGGCGGTCCCGGCTGCCGGCGTCAGGAAATGAAGCTGAAATAAGGAGTTTTGGTGGACGACATGGGATTCGAACCCACGACCCCCGCATTGCGAACGCGGTGCTCTCCCAACTGAGCTAGTCGCCCACTCTCAGGCGCATTCCGGCTGCGATCCACACCCGGAACAACTACAATATAGCAGATGCCGTCAACCGTTCTCGACCCCTCTCTCCTCGAAAAAATGCGCAATGACTGGGACGAACGGGCCCGTGAGAATGCGCGGCACTTCATTGCCACGGCCAACGAAGAATGGAGCGAGGAAGAGTTCTATGAATCCGGCCGTCTCGGCGTGTTTCACGAGGTCCTCACCGACCTGAGCAACGTCTGCCAGGGCAAAGATCCCAAGCAGATGAAGGTGCTCGAAATCGGTTGCGGAACCGGCCGCATGACCCGTGCGCTCGCTGAAGTATTCGGGGAAGTCTACAGCGTGGACGTCAGCGGCGAAATGATCGCCAGAGGCAAAAGAGGCCTGGCCGATCTTTCCAACGCCCACCTGTTCCAGAACAATGGCGCGGATCTGCAGGTCCTTGGCGATATCCGGGTCGATTTCGCGTTCTCCTATATCGTGTTCCAGCACATCCCCAGCCGCGAAGTGATCTACAACTACACACGGGAAGTGAACCGCGTTCTGCGGCCGGGCGGACTCTTCAAATTCCAGGTGCAGGGCGGGTCGGTTCCTCCGGAAAGCGACGCGGACACCTGGAT
>CAZXCO010000465.1:0-11009 GCA_964639095.1 uncultured Solibacteraceae bacterium | reverse complement strand
GCGGCGCGTGAGGGGGCGTCCGGGCATGTTGAAGATTATGTCAGAGATTCCAAACGATTCCGCCGGCCTCGCCGATGCGCTGCGGCCCGTTGGAAGCCGCCACCGTTGGAAGGCGCCACGGTTGGAAGGCGCCAATGGATACACTCATGTCATGCGCGCAGTTTGGTTCCTGATGCTCGCGGTATCCACGGCTGCCGCTGCCGATCCCGCCCTCGCGCCTCTCGAGCAGCAGTTGCAGTACGTCTCTCACGTCACCGACGGAATCGTGGGAGTGGACGCCGTGCATATTGAAACCGGGCGGCAGATCTCTCTTCACGGAGCCGAAGGCTTTCCCATGGCCAGCGCGTTCAAGCTGCCGGTCGCGGTACAGATCCTTTCCCTCGTGGACGACGGCAAGCTCACGCTCGACAAGATGGTCCCGCTCGCGCCCGCGGACCTTCACCCGGGCAGCGGAAAACTGACCGAGTTGTTCTTTCACCCCGGTGTTTCTCTTTCGATCGCCAATCTTCTGGAACTGGCCCTCGTCATCAGCGATAACAGTGCCGCTGACGTCCTGCTGCGCGAAGCCGGAGGACCGGCCGCCGTCACCGCGAAGATGCGGGCTCTCGGCCTCCCGGGCATTCGGGTGGATCGTTCGACCGCGGTTCTCATCTCCGACTGGCAGGGCGCAAAGAAGCTGCCGCCCGAAAGCCAGTGGAACCGCCAGATCTGGGATCTGCTCTACGATGCGGTTCCGGACCGCGATCACATGCGCGCGCGCAGCGCCGAGATGCGGGATCCACGCGACACAGCAACTCCGGACGACATGACGAAGCTGCTGCTGCGAATCTGGAAGCAGGATGCTTTGACTCCCGGGAGCTCACGCATGCTGCTGGAAATGATGTATCGCTGCCAGACGGGAAACTCGCGCCTGAAAGGCCTGCTGCCGCAGGGGACGGATGTCGCGCACAAGACGGGATCGCTCGGCGGCGTCGCCAACGATGTCGGCTTCATCACTCTGCCCAATAATGCAGGCCACATCGCGATCTCGGTCTTCACCAAGGCCTCCGGCCGTCCCGAGGAGGCGTCCGACAAAGCCATCGCCGAAATCTCGCGCACAATCTACGACTACTTCGTGCTGGTGCCGGGGAGCGCTCACTGATGGCCGACAACTGGGACAGCTCCCTCTATGACGACCGGCACTCTTTCGTCTGGAAGAAAGCCGGGGATCTCGTCGATCTGCTGGATCCGAAACCGGGTGAGCGCATTCTCGATCTCGGGTGTGGGACCGGTCATCTGACCGCGGAGATTGCCGCGCGGGGAGCCGCGGCCACCGGCCTCGATGCGTCCGCCTCGATGATCGCCCAGGCGCGCCAGAACTATCCGAAGCTCAAATTCCTGCTGGCGGCTGCGGGCGATTTTCGCGTTGAAGAGCCGTTTGACGCCGTGTTCTCCAACGCCGCGCTGCACTGGATGCCCGATGCCGCGCCTGTGATCGCGAACGTGCGGCGCGCGCTCAAGCCCGACGGCCGATTCGTTTTCGAGATGGGCGGCAAAGGAAATGTGGCGAGGATCGTCTCGGCGCTGACGGATGCTCTTGAAAAAGCGGGCTACAGGCCCCGCAACCCCTGGTATTTCCCGAGCGCGGCGGAATATGCGACGCTGCTCGAACAGCAGGGCTTCGAGATCGCGGCCCTGTGGACGTTTCGGCGCTGGAGCCAGCTCGAGCATCCCGAAAAAGGCATGCGCGAATGGCTGGAGATGTTCGCCGGCCCCTGGTTCGCCGGCATTCCCGGCGCAGCGCGGGAGGCAATCATCCGCGAAGTCGAGACGCAACTCAGGCAGGCTCTGTGGTGCAACGGGTCCTGGTGGGCCGATTACCGGCGGCTGCGCGTGATTGCACGGCCCGCCACGTCTGATAACGGGGCATTTCCAGTCGCTTAGACGGGGTACAGCGCCGCGACACGCCCGGCGGCCTGCTTCGCGCTTCGCACGCAGTCCGGAATGCCGATCCCGTGATACGCGTTTCCGGCGAGATGCAGACCCGGAATGACCGCGATGCGCGATTCCAGTTCCGCGATGCGCTGCTGGTGCCCGATCGTATACTGGGGCATCGATTCCGGCCACCGGTTCGCGAACGCGAAGAAAGGATCCGCTGCGATCCCCATCAGCCGCCGCAGGTCTGCCCGCATGGCCTCTTCCGAGACATTCGGATCCGTGGAGAAGCAGCGGAGCACGGCGGTGTCGGGCGGCACGCGCCCCTTCCATTTCGTCCCCACCCAGGTACAGGCCATAATCGCACCCCGTTCGCGCTTCGGCACCAGGAACCCGAAAGCGTCGAGCGGGCGCGGAATGTCGCCGATGCGGTAGCCAAAGGTCCATATGGCGCTGCCGCTGTGCGGGATTGAACCCAGCAGGTCTCCCGAGCGGGCGTCAATCGGTGCGATCAGCGATGCGGCATGATTGGCGCCGCAGCAGAGAACAAGTTGATCGAAATCGTGCCACGCCCCGCCCGCGAAGACGCTCCAGCCCCCGGAAGGGCGGATCGATTCAACCGGCGCCGGAACCACGACCGCCCGCTCCCGCAGAGCGTCGATAAGCGTTCCCATGCCGTTCACCAGGCTCTTGAACACCGGCTGGCCGGCCGCCCGTTTTTTTTCGCGAAGCGCCCCGACCACCACACTCCCGAAGCGCTGTTCATACTCCACGAACTTCGGCAGGACGCTGACGGCGCTGAGAGAATCGGGCGATCCGCCGTAGACCCCCGCAAGCAGCGGCTCCGCCAGGTAGTCCACCGCCTCCCGGCCGAAATGCCCGGCGACGAACGCTGAGACCGACCGGTCGGGCAGCGCCCTGGGATTCTGGAAAATCTCGGCGCCCATCCGGAACTTCGTCGCCCAGGAAAACAGTTCGGTCTGCAGCACCGGCGCGAGACGCGTCGGAACCACCATCTGCAGCCCTTCGGGCAGTGTGAGAAAACGGCCCCCCCGAAGGATGTAGGTCCGGCGGCGTGCATCGTTTGAGCCGGTGAGCTGATCGCCCATTCCCAGCTCGCGAACGAGTTGTTCGGCCCAGGGCTTCGACGCGAGCCAGCTCTCGGGCCCGGTTTCGAGAGTGCAGCCTTCGATGTGAACGGTGCCGATCAGCCCGCCCGCCGACGGGTCGAAGACCACCGAAGGAATGCCCGCGCCTTGCAGATAATACGCGCAGGAGAGTCCCGAGATTCCGCCGCCGACGATGCCGACTTTCATTGTGAGGCGGCCATAGGCGGCTGCCTTCTAGGGCCGGAACTCCCGCACCATCTGCACAACCGCCTTGACGTGGTCGACCGGCGTTTCGGGCAGAATGCCGTGCCCCAGATTGAAAATGTGGCCGGGCCGCGTGCCTGTGCGCCGCAGCAGGTCGTGTACTTTGTTGCGCAGTTCCGGAATGGGCGCAAACAACGCGACCGGGTCGAGATTGCCCTGAATGGCCGACCGGTAGGAGATATCCATCCACGCCTGGTCGATGTTGATGCGCCAGTCGCAGCCCATGACGTCGCCGCCGGCCGCGTGCAGCTCCCGAAAATATCCCGATGCGCCCGTGCCGAAATGAATAACCGGCACGCCGCTGGCTTTGATCCGCTCGATCAGGGCGCGCGAATAGGGCTGGGCGAAGCGCACATAGTCGTCGCCCGCAAGAGCTCCCACCCAACTGTCGAACACCTGAATCGCCCGGGCGCCCGAGGCCACCTGCATGATGGCGAACGGCGCGAGCACGTCCACGATTTTGCCCATCAGCCGCCGCCAGAGCGTCTCGTCCGCATACATCATGCGCTTGGTGCGGATGAAATTTCGCGATGCCCCGCCTTCGATCATGTAGCTGGCCAGGGTAAACGGCGCGGCGCAGAAACCGATGAGGGGAACGCGGCCGGCGAGCGCGCGAACGGTCTGCTGGATCGCTTCGCCGACATAACCGAGGTCGTCGGTGTTTGACGTCGAAAGGGCGTCGACATCCTCGCTGGTCAGAACCGGATTGTCGATCAGCGGGCCTTCTTTCTTTGGATAGCTGAGCTTGAGTCCCATCGGCTCGACGGGAAGAAGGAGGTCGGCGAAAATAATCGCGGCGTCGACGTCCAGCGCCTCGACCGGCTGCAGGGTGACCGCCGCCGCCAGATCCGGGCGCTTGCAGATTTCGAGAAGCGTGTGGCGGGCACGGATGTCCCGGTACGATTTCATGTATCGGCCTGCCTGCCGCATGAACCAGACCGGTCGGACATCGGTCGGCCGTCGGCGGCAAGCGTCGAGAAAACGGCTAGTCATTGGAGCCACGCGCATGATTAATCCTGATCCTTCACGACACCGCCCGCCCCACTCGATGCTGAGCAAGACGCGAGGCGAACGCTGCCGTCACGGGGATGTGAGGCCCGACCGGCAACAAAAACAAAACTAACACAAAGTGTTTGTTTTGTGGGAGTTTTTCCACAAACGGCATTCGCGGAACCATGATGGGCCGCACCGCCAGGAGCAACCCGCCACAAATTCCGCACCGGCTTCCCGCGCGATTCAAGACTCAGGCTGAAGCGAACGGAGGTACCTGATCTCTAGTCTAGCCCGCATTGCGTGCCATCACAAGGATTTAGCACAATTGTGGTGGGTGATAGGGACCACCCGGCGCGGCCAGGCAATCGCATTATTCTTTATTTTTGTAGTTTATTTTCCCGGTTTGAAGCCGGCCCGCTCACGAATCCCGGGCGCGACTCTTCTTTGCCCGTCTCAGCAGAAAATCGATGCGGCTCTCCGCATCCGGATGGGTATCGGCCGAGAAATGCAGATCCGGCACGCGGCGCAGGTTTAAACGCGACGCCAGTTCGTGCTTGAGGAAACCTGTGGCGTGCTCCAGTGCTTCGAGGGCCTGTTGCTCGTTCTTCCCCTCGCCGCCTGCGATTGCGACCTTGATGTGGGCCGTTCGCATGTCGGAGGATACTTCGACATTTGTAACGTTGACGGCTGCAAGGCGGGGATCGCCCATCTCGAAGCCGATCAGCTCCGCCAGTTCTTCTTTGACCGCTTCGGAAACGCGGCGCGCCCGATGCTCTTCCAAGGTTCTGCTACCACCATTCCGTTTCGACGCGAACCAGCATCGGGCCCAGCAACCCGGCGGTTTCGCGTTCGACCGCCTGCAACACTTTCTCTGCAAACAAGCGGCTGGAGGAAACCGTCACCGCCGCCAGAACCGCGCTGTTATGGAGATCCATGTCTTCGATCTCGGCCACCGACACGTTGAACTTGTTGCGCAGCCTGTCCTTGACGCTCTTGACCACGTGCCTCTTCTCTTTCAGAGAATGGGCGTGGTCGATGCGCAGTTCAAGCGTCAGGACGCCCACGACGGCCATCAGGCCGGTTCGTTCGCAACCCTCTGCATTACGAACGCCTCAATGAGGTCGCCTTGCCTGATATCGCCGAAACTCTCGAGCGTAATGCCGCACTCCATGCCGGCGCGGACCTCGCTCACGTCGTCCTTGAACCGGCGGAGCGAGCCGATCTTGCCTGTGTGAATCACAATGTTGTCGCGTGTCACCCGCACCTGTGAGTCGCGCGTGATGTGGCCATCCGTAACCAGACAGCCCGCCACGGTTCCCACCTTCGACACGCGGAAAACCTCGCGAATTTCCGCCCTGCCCCGGTAGACTTCCTTGAAGACAGGCGCCAGCAGTCCGGTCATCGCCTTCTTCATCTCGTCGACCAGTTCGTAAATGATCGTGTGGAGCCGGATATCCACCTTCTCCTGCTCGGCCGCGGACGCCGCGTTGCGCTCCGGCCGCACGCTGAACCCGATGATGATGGCGTTCGACGCAGCGGCGAGCTGCACATCCGACTCGTTGATTGCGCCAACGCCGGAGCGAATGACGCGGATCGTGACCTTGTCGTTCGAGAGGCGCTCGAGCGTGTCGCGGAGCACTTCGGCCGAGCCGCTCACGTCCGCTTTCAGGATGATCGGCAGCTCCTTGACCTCGCCCGCCGCCATCTGCTTGTGGAACTGTTCGAGCGTAATGCGACCGGTCTTCGCCAGTTGGCTCGCGCGCTCCTTTTCGGCGCGGTAGAGAACGATTTGTTTCGCCTTGGCGTTATCGGTCACGACCTGGAAGCTGTCGCCCGCTTCTGGCAGCTCTTCGAGCCCGAGGACCTCCACGGGCATCGACGGGCCCACCTCCTTCACCGTCTCGCCGCGATCGTTGAGCATGGCGCGGACGCGTCCGAAGACGGTTCCGCAGATGAAGTAATCGCCCACATGGAGCGTCCCGTTGCGTACGAGCACCGTGGCGACCGGACCGCGGCCGCGGTCGAGTTTGGCTTCGAGCACGCTGGCCATGGCGGGCCGCGACGGGTTCGCCTTGAGATCCTGCAGATCCGCCACGAGCAGAATCATTTCGAGCAGCAGATCGAGATTCTGCTTGGTCCGGGCGGAAACCGGGACCATGACGACATCGCCGCCCCAGTCCTCGGCCAGAAGCCCGCGGTCGGAAAGCTGTTGTTTAATACGGTCGACCTGAGCGTCCGCCTTGTCGATTTTGTTGATCGCGACGATGATCGGAACCCTGGCGGCGCGCGCGTGATCGATCGCTTCAATCGTCTGCGGCATCACGCCGTCGTCTGCGGCGACCACGAGGATGACAATATCCGTCACTTTGGCGCCGCGCGCCCGCATCCGCGTAAAGGCCTCGTGGCCAGGCGTGTCGATGAAGACGATCTTGTTGCCGTTGTGATCGACGTGATAAGCGCCGATATGCTGCGTGATGCCGCCGGCCTCCTTGTCGGCTACGTGCGCCAGCCGGATGGCATCGAGCAGCGAGGTCTTGCCATGATCCACGTGACCCATGATCGTGACCACCGGCGGGCGGCGGGAAAGATCCGTCGGCTCCTCGGCGATCTCGATGTCCTGCATCGCTTCTTCTTCGTAAGTCACGGTCGAAGTGGACGCCCCGAATTCACGCGAGATATCGGTCGCGAGTTTGGCGTCGAGCGTCTGGTTGATGGTGGCGAAAATGCCGCGATCCACCAGCTTCTTGATGACGAAATTGGCCTTGACGTCGAGCTTTTCGGAGAGCTCCTTGACCGTGATGCCCTCGGAAATCGTGATGTCGCGATTGATTGGCGGCGGTGCGGCGAACTCGCGGCGCGCCTGCACCCGCAGATTCTTCTCCTCGGGTTCTCTCTGCCGGTCGCGGCCTCCCCGGGCGCCCTTGCCCTGGTACTGAGGACGCCGGGCGGCCTGATCGGGCGGTGGCGGCGGAGCCCCGGGACCGATGAGACCACGCGACGTGGGATGCATCGGGCGAGGACCTCCCGGGCGCTGGCCCGGCATGGCCGGACGGGCGCCGGGCCGCCCCACCATTGGAACGGAGCCGGGACGCGGCGGTCCCTGATAAAGCGGCTGGCCGGGACGCGGCGTCTGTGGACGCAGCGGTACACCGGGACGCGGCGGCGCCTGGCCGGGCATCGGCGGGCGTGGCTGCTGCCCCAGTCTTGCGGCGAGATCGGGGCGTGGCGGCACGACAGGGCGTGCAGCCGGTTGCCCGGCAAGCGGACGCGGCCCCTGCGGCCCCGGAGCGCCTCCGGGAAACACGGCGGGGCGTGGCTGACCGGGAGCAGTCGCCGGACGCGGCGGTGGCGCGATCGGCACGCCGGGGCGGGCCTGCGGAGCCACGGGGCGCGGAACGCCCGGAGTCACAATCGGTGTGCCCGGCCGAACCGGCTGAGCTGTTGAAGGAGTCGACGGCGTCGCAACCGGGGGCGTCGTCGGCGCCCCACCCGAGGGGGGCGCCTGCCTCGCCGCCGGACTCACCGGCAGAGGCGCACGCGGGCCGGAGAGCACTTGCCCCGGCCGCGGAGCGCCAACCGGAATCGGGCGTGGCAGAGGCGGCACAGGACGGCCTGGCGCGGCCGGCGGCGTCTGCACTGGCGGACGCGGCTCCGGCGACGGCGGTCGCGGCGCGCCCACTGGCGGATGGATCGGTGTTCCACGGCCAAGCACGGGAGGCCTCAACGGGATCGCGCGTGGCCTGGTTTCTTCTTCTGCCTTTTCCTTTTCGCCTTCGGCGGGAGCAGCCTGACCGGAGACCGGCGCGGTGGGAGCGGCCTGGACGGGCGGCGCCTGGACCGGGGGCGCCTGCACGGGCGGATGTTGCACGGGCGCCTGCTGAACCGGCGGTACCTGGCTCGCCCGCGCCGCGGGCTCCGGAGCCGGCTCGGCTTTCCGCTCACCCGATTCGGGCTTCTGTTCGACGGCGGGTGATGTCTCAGAACGCGCGGGCTGCGCTGCGCGCGCGGTTTTTTCGGGCTCCGCGGCAGCGGGCGGCGCCTTCTCTTCTTCTTCGACGGCGGTGCCGGACCCGTTCCGGTGCGCGACCGCGGACGACTCGCCGCTGTAATAACGGCGCAGTTGATCGGCCTTGTCTTCGTCGATCGAGCTGGAGTGGGTCACCTTCTCGGCGATGCCGAGCTCGTGCAGCTTGTCGATGACCTCGCGCGACTTCACTTCCAATTGCCGCGCCAGCTCATTGATTCGAATCTTACTCATAGTAAAGCGTTTCGTTTAATTGCCTGTACAACCGGCCGACTTGCCGCACTCAGGGCTCGGGAACCTCAACCGTGGTCGATTCTTCCCCCGGATGACTCTCGACGCCCGTGTCCGCCTGGGATTCCGACGATTCCATCATCGTATCAGAGGCGCGGGATTCCACTTCTTCGGAAACGGCCGCATCGGAGGGACCCTCCGCGGCTGCCGCTTCTGCTTCGATGTCTGGCCCGGCGGCCGGGGCCGCGCCTTCGTTGCTCACCGGCGCAGCCTCCGCCACGGCCTGCGCGTCATACTCCTGGCCGTAGAAACTGTTGATCGCAAGCTGAATGCTGTTCACAGCTTCAGCATCGATGCCTTCAAGAGCTTCCAGTTGCTCCGGCGTCATGCTGCCCAGCTTTTCCACGGTGCCGACATCGCCTTTCACCAGAGCGTCGACTGTGCTCTCCGCCAGCCCGAACTCGATCAGGGCCGAAACGGGAACGCCGGTCGAAAGCAGTTCGATCGCGTTCTGCACTTCCTGGCGCTTCTCTTCCTCGCTCTTGATGTCGACCTTCCAACCGAGCAACTTGGCTGCCAGCCGCACGTTCTGACCTTTCTTTCCGATGGCCAGCGAAAGCTGCGAATCGTCGACGATGACCTCCATGTGGCGCTCGACCGGATCGAGAATCGTCACCCGGCTGATTTTCGCCGGGCTCAGCGCATGCGTGGCAAACGTGACCGGATCGTCCGAATATTCAATGATGTCGATCTTCTCGCCACGAAGCTCGCGGATGATGGATTGCACGCGCATTCCCTTCATTCCGACGCAGGCGCCCACGCTGTCCACATCGCGGTCGCGGCTCGAGACGGCGATTTTGGTGCGCTCGCCGGCTTCGCGCGCGCAGCCGCGAATCGTGACCGTGCCGTCATAGATTTCCGGAACTTCCTGTTCGAACAGCCGTTTCACGAGTTCAGCATCCGCGCGTGACACGACGACACCCGGACCCTTTGCCGATTTGTCGACAATGCGGATCACGCAGCGCACACGATCGCCCACGCTGTAGCTTTCCAGACGCGATTGCTCGCGCCTCGGCAGACGCGCTTCCGTCTTGCCGAGATCCACCACCAGATCCAGACCTTCCACGCGCTTGATCGTGGTATTGACCAGTTCGCCCACGCGGTCGGCATACTCGCGGTAGATCGTTTCCCGCTCGGCTTCCCGCACCTTTTGAAAGATGACCTGTTTGGCCGTCTGGGCGGAGATGCGGCCCAGCGCGTCAGTCGGTTTCTGGATGCGCACAGTCGAGCCGATCTCGGCCGCCGGATCCATGCGCTTCGCTTCGGCCAGCGTGATCTCGAGAGCGGGGTCGTTGACGGGATCGGCCACAGTCTTCACCGCATAGAGCCGGATGCCGCCGTTCTTGTCGTCGAACTCCGCCTCATAGTTTTCGACCGTACGGAAGTGCTTCCGCGCCGCGATCAGCATTGCGTCCTTGACCGCGTCGAGAACGATCTGCGGATCGATGCCCTTTTCCTTGCTCAGGATTTCAATCGACTGATAAATGTTTTCCACAAAATTTTGCCTCTGATTTTCCCCAATGAAGCCGGTATGAAAGATCCTGCGATCCTACCACTCAAACTTCAGATTGGCGCGGTCGACCTGTTCCACCGGAAAGGTGATCTGCCGGCCGCCTGCCAGTTCGACGGTGACGGTCCGGTCTTCGGTACGTGAAATAACGCCATCAAAGTGTTTGAGTTCGGTGTTCCTGCTGCCGGTCGAAGTTTGCGGCAGAGGCTCCTTCAGGACGACCTTGACTTTCCTGCCTGCAAACCGTTGCCAGTCCTGCAGTCGCACCAGTTTGCGCTCCACGCCCGGCGAACTGACCTCGAGATCGTAAGAGCCCGGAATCGGATCTTCGGCGTCCAGAAAAGCGCCGACCTCGCGCGAAACCAGTTCGCAATCGGCATGCGAGATCCCTTCCGGCCTGTCAATGTAGACGCGCAGCAAATGGCTGCGCCCCGAGCCTTTCAGCTCGACCGCAACGATTTCGATGCCGGCGGGGGCGGCGGCCTTTTCGGCCGCTGCCGTAATTTTCGAAATGATCTCCTCCCGCGTCATCGTTCGCCAGAAGCGTCCGAACCAATAAAAAAGTGGGCTTCCGCCCACTCTGTAAGTTCGACCGTCAACTTCAGTATAACAAAATTTCCGCCCCTGCCGGTCAGCAGACGGTGGCCACAGCTTTCTGAACCAGTTGCTCGGCCCGCAGCCAGTCACATTCGGCCGTGCCACTCGGCCGCCCGGCCAGTTCCCACAGCAGGCGCGCGGTCTCCCGGATGTGCCGTTCGTCCGGTGTGGCGGCCGGCGGCAGAGCGGTCGTCACCAGTTCCCTCGCCAGCCGGTCGCGCGCGCAGCTGTGAGCAATGCGCGCCTTCTCCACTTCCAGCAGCGCCGCATCGATCTGACTCGTCTCCGCGGCGCCCGAATCCGTCAG
>CAZXCO010000464.1:0-8853 GCA_964639095.1 uncultured Solibacteraceae bacterium | reverse complement strand
GACGTCCACATCGAGGCGGAGCGCCATCGCATCGCGATCGACCTCAACGTCTGCGAGGCGGAGATGAACGGCAATCCCGAACTTCTGCGCCGCGCCATCGAAAACATCGTGCGGAACGCCATCCGCTATTCGCCGGAAGAGCAGCGCGTGCAGGTCTCCCTGAAACGCGCCGGCAGCGTCTTCCGCGTTTCCGTGCGCGACTTCGGACCGGGCGTGCCGGATGAAGCTCTGACGTCGATCTTCGATCCGTTTTACCGGGTCGAAAAGGATCGCGGCCGGACCAGCGGCGGCGTCGGACTGGGGCTCGCGATCGCAAAACGGGCGGTCGAACTGCACCACGGGCTGATGCGCGCCTCGAACCAGCAGCCGGGCCTTCTTGTCGAGATCGATCTGCCCGCGCCCGCCACCGTCCCAGTCCAGAAGCCCGCGCTGGTTTCTTCAGTATCCTGACCCCGCCGTCCGTGGGGACGCGGGTCGGGCTTATTTCTTCAGGATTTTGATTCCGTTCGGCAGTTCGAACAGGCTGTCGTCCAGCGCGTCGTCCACTGTGACGTGATCCGAGAAGAGCTGGAAAATCTTCTCCGTATCCCGCTCACGCTCGGTATCGAAAGGCCACATCACGCCGTTCCCCGCGTCCCGGTATTTCGAGTACCGGGTAACCTCCTCGTGCCGGTCGTTGACGGTCGGATCCCAGCGATAGAAGCGCTGTTTCACGGGCAGGAACGTACTCGATCCGACCCAGACCCGGACGCTGCGGTTCTGGGAATCGAAAATGTCGAGGATCTCGACCGGCTGGTTTTCCATCACGTCCGTGCCTGCCGATTCGAACTCGATACCCGGCTCGGCAAGCCGTACGCGCAGGATGTAGAACACGTCGTGGAGCGTTGTGTCGCGGAACTGCTTCACCCGATCGTCTGCCAGCGGTTTGGCGCCGCGGTACGTGATGTCATAGGCCTCGTTTGCCGTAAAGAGAACGGCATCCTCCAGCTTCTTGCCGAAGACCTGGCGCTGCAGCTCACGAATGCCGGAACCGCCCCCGTCCGTATATTTCGTGTAGATGCGGGCCACTGCAAGGCCGTTCAGCTCTTCGCGATAGAAGGAATAAGCACGGCCGGTTTCAGTGCGCGTCCGCATGTTGCGGAAGGCGTCGCCCCCGAGCGCGTAGATTACCTTGTCCGCCAGACGCCGGCCGCGGGCTTTGGGGCCCTCCGGCTCGGCTGCAAAACCCGCCGAGGCCGCAAGCGATGCGCCCACCAGTCCCGCAAACGTTCTGCGCGTCATGGCTTCTTTGCAAGCTGTTCGGGAGTGAGCCCGCCATTGAGCGTCACTTCCGTGACCTTCACATCAGCAAAATGTCTGCCATTCTGCGCGATCGTGATTTTGCGCGGCAGCTTGATCCCGTTGGTCTCCTGCCAGTCTCCATAAGTTTCCGACACGTCGCTGCCGCTCGAGCCGGCCTCGGAATAGTTCTCCGTCAGAGGCAGTCCGGTGGCGGGGTCGATCGTCAGCGTCAGGGAGTTGCCGGATTTATCGGAAATCCGCACCACGCCATTCGCCTCGTCGGTGATCGTGCGGTTCGGGTCCTGCGCGCTCGCGAGCAGCGGGAACCAGGTCCGGAAAATCTCGAAACTCACCTGTTTGCGTTCCGGCTCCGGGATGGCGCTGACGCCTTTCGGGTTCGATACCCAGCCGGTTTTGCCATCCGAATAAGTCATCACTTTGCCGAACGGAAGAACGTTCTCCTCCCGGTAGTGTCCCGAGGCGACCCAGAATTCCGTCTGGGAAACCTTCAATCCGCCGGCCGCCGCGTCGAGGCTCAGTTCGGCTTTCTGCGTCATATCCTTGACGCCGGAAAGCTTCCCTTCGCCGCCCAGCGCCTGCGCCATTTTCGCCAGCAGCGCCGCCCCTTTCGGCTGCGGCGGACCGGCTGCGGCTCGCGCCGGAGCGCGTTTCGGTTGCGGAATGCTCACGTCCAGATTACTGACGGGCAGGCCCAGCGACGAGAGCGGCGTCCCGAAGTCCTTCGGATTGCCCACCGCCACAATCACGAATTTCGCAGGGTCGAGATACTGCTTCGCCACCCGCAGAATATCGGCGCGCGTCACCTGCTGAACAGCCTTCTGGTATTGAAAAATGAAATCGTCGGGGTAGCCGTAATAGCGGTATGTCAACAGCCGGTTGAGCGTCTTCGACGGCGTGTCGAAGTTGAAGATAAAGCTGTTGACCACGGTCTGCTTCGCCGATTCCAGCTCCTCGGCCGTCACCTCCTGACTGCGAATGCGCTCGACCTCGGCGTTGATGGCCTTCAGCGTCTCCGTTGTGCTGGCGGACTTTGTGCTGCTGGCGATCTCAAACACGCCCGGATGATCGTAGTCGGCATCCCAGGAGGCCGAGACCTGATAGGCATACCCGAGCTGCGTCCGGATTTTCTGGAAAAGCCGGCTCTGGAAACCGCCGCCCAGAATATCCGACATGACGGCAAGGGCCGGATAGTCCTTGTCTCTCAGTTCGCCGGCAAGATGCCCGAGAACCAGACTGGTTTGCGTCACATCGGTCTTGGTCACGAGGTGGATTCCGGGCTGCGCGAGCGACTTGTCGACGGCCGGAAACGCCGGCACCGGCGGCTGCTGCACGTTCCACGACGAAAAGAGCTTTTCGAGTTTGGACTTCATCTCCGGCGCGGAAAAATCGCCCTGCACGGCGAGAATGATGTTACCCGGAAAGTAGTAGCGCTTATAGAAATTGACCACGTCCTCGCGCTTGATGTTGTCGACCGTGGCGTATTCGATCTGCCAGCCATAGGACGTGTGGGGACCATATACCAGGGAGGCGAACTCACGCTGCGAGATGCCGTGTGCATCGTCATTGCGCCGCGCGATTCCGCCGCGCATCTGCGTCTTGATCAGGTCCAGCTTGTCTTCCCGGAAGGCCGGGCTTGTCAGCACGTCGTGGAAAACGCCGAGAACCTCATCCGTACGCTCCTTGAGCGTCGAGAAGGAAACCGAGCCATAACTCTCGCTGATCTGGCTTTCCACTGAGGCGGCGATATTTTCCAGTTCCTCATCCAGTTGATCGCCGGTTTTCGTGGTCGTGCCTCCGCTGCGGATCAGCGCCCCGGTCGCACTGGCGAGTCCGACCTTGTCCGCGGGATCGAAAAGATTACCCGTTCGGACCAGAGCCAGACCGCGGACGAGCGGCAGTTCGTGGTTCTCGAGCAAATAGATCCGGAGCCCGTTCGAAAGCGTGGCCTCCTCCACTTTGGGAATCTGGATCTGCTTCAGTGGCGGGTACTTCAGGTCTTTGTAGGAAGGGGGCGGAGCGGGAGCGGTCTGGGCCGCCAGAGCGGCGCAGCCGGCGAGCAGGACGAGAAACGCCTTCCCGGCATGGCCCGATTCGGCTCGTTTCAGAGGCAGATAAAAGTTCTTCATTTGGCGCCGCCTTCGGGCTGGAATGTGACCGCTACGGTGCGGTTATCGGGAACGAAGTATTCGCGGGCGACGCGCTGGACATCGTCCGCCGTTACTTTATCGATATCGTCCAGCGAGGTAAAAAGCTTCTTCCAGTCGCCGTAGTTCGCATAGTAGGCTGCCAGAAGCTGGGCCAGCCCCGCGTTGTTGTCGAGCTGGCGAATCAGTCCCGCGCGGGTGCGGGTCTTGACGCGCGCCAGCGATGCCTCGTCCACTTTCTCCTTTTTGAGATTCGCGATGATCACATCCAGTTCCTTTTCATTCTCCGCGGCAGTGTGGCCGAGACCAGGGATCAGATAGAAAAAGAACAGTCCCGGATACTTTCCGCCCGGGAACTCTGATTCCGCGCCGGCTGCGAGCGACATTTTCTTATCCCGAACCATGTCCTTGTACATGATGCTGGTCCGGCCGCCGGAGAGGAGACTCGAGATGACGTCGAAGACCGGGTCGTCCTTGTCATATTGATCGGGCCGGTGGTACGCGACAAACTCCATGGGCTGCGCGGGCGAGGCCACTTCAGCCCGCTTCGGGCCGTCCTGCGCGGGTTCAACCGTCTGAACCGGATCCGGCAGCGGGCGCTTCGTCAGGCGGGCGAAATACTCCTGCGCCAGGCTTCGGATGCGGGCAGGTTCCACGTCCCCCACGATGGCGATCGTGATATTGGCGGGCACGTAATACTCTTTGAAGAATTTCTCGGCCTCCTTCACCCGCAGGTTTTCGATATCGCTGGCCCAGCCGCCCGGCATGTTCCGGTACGGATGGGCCTGGATCGCTGTGGCCAGCATCTGCTCCATCAGCTTGCCCTGCGGATCGGATTCCACGCGCATCCGGCGTTCTTCACGGACGACATTCCGCTCCTTATAGAACTCACGGAATACCGGATGGAGAAACCGGGCCGATTCGAGATAGAACCAGAGTTCGACGCGGTTGGCGGGGAAGTTGTAGAAGTAATCCGTCGAATCCTCGCCCGTGCTGGCATTCATGCCCACGCCGCCGTTTTCCTCGATGATGCGCGGATAAAGATTGGGGACCACGTAAGAATCCGCCTTTTCGATGGCGGCCTGAAGCTGCGCCTGGAGAGCCTTGACTTTGGCCGGATCGGCCTTGCGCAGTTTGTTGCGTTCGGCGTCGAGTTCGTCATAGACACGCTCGATGTTGGCCAGAGCGAGCTTCTCGGCCGGCCAGTTCTTACTCCCGATGGTTTCCGTACCCTTGAACGCCATGTGCTCGAACATGTGCGCGAGGCCGGTTTCGCCTTTCGGATCGTCGACCGAACCGGCATTGACATAGGTATGGAAGGAAACGACCGGCGCTTCGTGACGCTCGAGCACGATAAAGTGCATGCCGTTGGCGAGATCGAATTCGGTGACGTGCTTCGCGAATTCCTGCAGGTTCTGTGCGGGAAGGTTCTGAACCGCGAGAGCCAGGGGGATGAGCAGGGTGGCCAGTTTCAAAATGAGTGTCTCCACTGCCAATGTAACCGATGCACGAGCCGGAGATTTCGGGGCCCGCCCCCGCTGAGGAGTACGCGGAAAGATCAGGACGCCTGGAGGGGGATGCCCTTCAGATACGAGACGGGTTCCGAACGCCCGGTGGACGCGGCCAGATGACCCTTCGCCCAGTTTGTGCGTGTTCCGTCCTCCTTGAAGGGATTCCGATCGGCGCTCACGTTGGCCCGCGCTGCCTTGGCGCCCTCGATATAGGCTTCCTTCAAGCGAAAATCCGCCACGAGCATATGCCGAACGTAGCAGCCCGCGCCTTCCGAACTCAATACCATAAGTACTGGAGCGCTCCTGCCCGGTGCTATACTCGCTCGGCAGCAGCGCAACATCCCGACTGGAGAAAACATTGATGATCGGCAGGAAATGCGGCGGAATCCTCTCCGCGCTCACGATTCTGATGGCAACTGCGGCGGCCGGCCCCCTGGCGCGCGCGGAGACGATGCAGGAGCGCAGCGCGGAAACGCGGTTTCAACTCGACCTGCACGTCCCGGACGCGGCCCTTGCCGCTCTGCTGCCCGCCGGCTGGAAGCCGAATATTGCGGCGCGGGGAGCGGCGAAAGACGCCAATCTGCGCGTCGTTTTCATCGATCGCCTGACCATTAACGGCCCGGACGGGAAGCCGCTCGGCAAAGGATCGAACAGCCTGGTTTATTTCGCTGCGCCCGTGAAGAATCCGGCGGGTGAAAACGTGCAGTTGATCGTGGGCGGTCTGACCGCCGATCCCGCCGATGCGCCCGGACCTTTCGGCAACTACCTGCACGCCACGACGTATTCGGTGAAACGCTCAAGCAGCACGGCCAATGGCGGCGCCATTCTCGATACCGAGGACTGGGTGTTCGCGGCCCCGACCGGCGAGCGGCTCGAATTGCACATCCAGTACGAACGCGGCACGGCCAACCTCGGGAAGCCGGCGGACGTGAAGTTTTATTCCGCGAAGAATCCGGACTTCTACCAGATTTCCCGCCAGGAACAGGTGCTCGACATTCTCCGCAACGCCACCACGAATCCGCCCGACCACGTCAGGAAGTTTTCGTTCAAGGCTTCGGGCGGCAGCTATTCGAAGTTGTTCGAAGGAAGCCCGAAGGTCCTGAGTTGGGACAAGATTATCTGGCTGAATCGCTCGATTCTTCTGCCCTAAGATTCGTCCACGGAAGCACCGGGGTTGTTCGCGAGCACTTCCTCGGCGCGCTCCCGGTCTTCCGGCCGGACGATCAGCCGCAGTCCCCGGACCAGCGTGAGCGCTGGCCGCTGGCCGCCGCAATCGTCGCGCGCGATCATGGAGTGGATGCCGAAAGCGTCGAGGGCCGACTTTGCGATGTTCGCCTCCGCCTCGCTGTTGAAGGTGCGAAGAGTGACTAGGTCCATTCAGCCCCCGCGCTTATCGTACGTCCCGCTGACCGCTACTTTTTGTCTTTGAGCGCCAGCGCGACCAGTTGGGCGCCGTGCCCGCGATCGGTCGTGGCGATGACGACATACTGCTTCCCCTTCCACGTATAGGTCATCGGGCAGCCGGACGTCACTCCGGGCAACTCGATCTGGTGAATCAGCGCGCCAGTCTTCTTGTCCAGAATCCGGAGCAGATTACCGCCACCGCCCGGAGCGGGGTTCACCAGGCCCGCTCCCTCGCCGGCGAACAGCAGCGTCTTCGTCACGAGCAGCACCGCGGGCGCCGGATTTCCGGCTTCGCTCAGATCCAGTCCCTTCGCCGCCGGATTGTTTCGATAGATCTCCGGCGCGGGCCCGTTCGCCTTCATCCAGAGGTGTTCGCCCTTGTTCATGTCGATGGCCGTGATCCGGCCCCATGGCGGTTTCACCAGCGGCATGCCCAGAGGCCTTTCCGGCCGGCCCGTCGGACGTCCGCCAATGTACTTCATGTCGGAGCGGTCGCCGCCCTTGACGAGCGCCAGCCCGAAGGGGTCGGTCACCGAACCGACGTAGAGGACGCCCGTCTCCGGATCGACCGCCGCGCCCTCCCAGTTCGCGCCCCCGTTGACCGACGGCAGGATCATGGTCGCCCGTTTCCCATTGGTATCGGCCACGATCGGCGGGGTGAAGATCGGTCCCAGCTTGTACTGCGACGCGATCCGCACCGCCTCCGCGTGAATCGCCGGCGTCAGGTCGTCGAGTACATCGAGCGAGGTTCCCTGCCGGTCGAACGCCGGCGGTTTGGTGGGGAACGGCTGGGTCGGAGAGGTCTGCTCGCCAGGCACATCGGACTGCGGCACGGGCCGTTCCTCGATGGGCCAGACCGGCTTGCCGGTCACGCGGTCAAAGGTATACACGAAAGCCTGCTTGGTAACCTGGGCGACCGCCTTGATCTTTTTCCCGTCCACCGTAATGTCGAGCAGAACCGGAGCCGCGGGATTATCCCAGTCCCAGACGCCGTGGTGGACGATCTGGTAGTGCCACACGCGTTTGCCCGTCTGCGCGTCGAGACAGACCAGGCTTTCGCCGAAAAGGTCGTTCCCGGGACGCTCGCCGCCATAGTAATCGCCCGTGCCCGATTCCACCGGGAGATAGATGTATCCGAGTTCCGGGTCCGCGCTCATCGGCGCCCAGACGCCTGCGTTGCCCGTGTATTTCCACGAATCGTTCTTCCACGTATCGTTGCCGAATTCACCCGCATGCGGAATGGTGTGGAAGGTCCAGAGCAATTTGCCGGTGCGCACATCGAAACCGCGGATGTCTCCGGGCGTGTTGGTCTTGCTCTTCGGGGCCGTGCCGTTCCTTCCCGACGCGCCCACCACCACGACGTTCTTCACCACGAGCGGCGGCGAGGTCGAGCCGATCTCTCCTTCCGTCAAACGTTCCAGACCGTTGAACAGGTCCACCAGGCCCTTGTCGCCGAATGAAGGAACGGGAATCCCGGTCTTCGCGTCCAGCGCGACCAGATGGTAGCCGGTGGTGATGGCGAGAATGCGGTCATCGCCCTTGCCGTCCGTCCAGTACGCCACGCCGCGGCTGTAGGGCCGCGGAAAAACGCCGGCGCGCGTGCCCTCGTCGAGCCGGTAGACCCACAGCGTTTCGCCCGTTCCGGCATCGACCGCCACAATGACCCGCCGTGACCCGGCGTTGAAATACAGAACGCCCCCGATCATCAGCGGAGTCGTCTCCATATTGGCTTCGGGCCTCAGGCCATAGTTGTCGGAGGTCCAGCGCCACGCCACCTGGAGCTGCTTCGCGTTGGCTGCGTTGATCTGATCGAGCGGCGAATACTTGGTGCTGTGCAGGTCGGAGGCGTAGTATCGCCATTCGCCTGCCCCAGGCTGTGTCTGCGCCTGCGTCTGGGCGGGCGCGAGGGTGTAGAGGCTTGCGGCAAGCAGGAATCCGCCGGCGGCGATCCGGAGGAGCGTCGGTTTGGTCATGATTTTCAGGCCGGAATACAATAATCCGATTTATGCGGCCCGGAATGCAATCGGTTTCTTTGCCGGTATGGATTGGCAGGATTCCGGTCATGATCGACCCGGAAAGGCAGGAGAGAACAGGCTGCGAACGGCGCTCGCATTGTCCCTGGCCGCCAGCCTGACTGCGTTCGGCCAGAGCCAGGATGTGCAGAACACGCCCCTGCGGCGGATCACGTCCCAGGCCGCCCGTGCCGCCGGCGATCCCCGAGACGCCGAACGCCATTCGGCGGCCCTCTCGCCGGCCTCGCCGTCGATTCCGACGGGCCGGTTGCGGTAGCCGCTGAGTTCCAGACCTCGACCGGACCGGACGCCGGCATCGCCTTCATTCGATCCGCACGGGCAGCCTGCCGGATTTCTCGACACAGGGCGCTACGTGCCCGCAAACCTCTGTTTCGGCGCGGACCACTCGTTGTGGACTTTCGGGTGGCAGCCAAACCCCGCGGCTCAGGATTACAGGACCGTGCGTCACTACTCGGGGAG
>CAZXCO010000463.1:0-1794 GCA_964639095.1 uncultured Solibacteraceae bacterium | reverse complement strand
CCTTATAGATCACTGACGGCTGGGTGACACCGCCTCCGACACGATAGACACCGCCGCCGATGCCACCGCCGGAACCCGGGCCGAATCCACCGCCATTACCCGATCCCAGACCACCGCCGTTGCCGGTGCCAATGCCGCCGCCGAATCCTGTCCCGTTTGACAGGTTCGCCAGTTTCGCCAGCGGATCGCCCAGATTGGGGGCATTCGCCTGCGGAATCACCGCGTCCGGAGGGGCGATGATGGTCGGCTGCATCACCAGCTTCGGCTGCTCCTTTACGATCTGGGGAGGCGTAAACTGCTTCAGAGCCGGCTTGGGCGGTTTCCCTTTCGTGGGCGGCTTAATCTCCCGCGCTCCCCCGCCGCCACCGCCGCCGGCATCCTTCGGCTTGGGAGGCGCGATGTACGGCTTGAGGTTGGGATCGATCAGGTCGACCGTGGTTTTCAGCTTCTCCTGCACCGTCTTATTGGTGAAGGCGAACATCAGAATCGAAAATGCCGCGATGTGGAGCGCGACCGAAATGTATCGGGACTTGGGGTCTCCCGCGTAGAGTCCCCAGATGCTCTTCACCGCTACGGGCTTCGAAGTGATCTCGAGCGGCGGGAGTTTCTCGGGCTTGATCAGATCCTGAACGTTGCGGTAAAGCGAAACAAACCAGGGAATCTCGGCTCCGTCGGGCGCGAAAAGCCGGTCCAGATGATCATCGATGTCTGTGTGCATCTTCACGGCGCCGCTGGCGTCGTGAGCGGCCGTTTCGGCCGGATCGTTGTGCGGATGGTTTGGCGGAACTTCAGGCATTGCGTTCGACGAATCCCATCAGGTACGTCTCACTAGACGACGGGAGCAGTTGCAGTTCCGTTTCCGAATCTGGAAGAAATATTTCCTCCCGTTCTTGTTTGGAGTGTAGCATAAATACAACGCTTCAACACCCTTGCACTCCGGTAGAAATCTCGCCCCCAGTCTCCCAGACTCCGAGCCCCTCCGGCATACGGAAAATGGTAGTTTTACAGAACTTTTACAGGATCTTCGCTCAGACCGCAGCGGCCGCCCACAGACCGGAAAATCGGCTGGCGGGCCTGGGCCTTTGCGCAGTTATAATACCTTCAGCAGAAGTCCGGCTTTATAAATACTATGCTCCGAAAACTCACCATCCTGCTTGCTGCCGCCTCCGCGCTGCTGGCGCAGACCGCGTCTGCTCAGACAAAGGCGCCGGCTGGCCAGACCCCTCAGATCGACAAGGCGAAGATCGAGGCCTACATCCGGCACCTGTTCGTCTGGCCGGCCCCCATCGAGGTGACGGTCTCCGACCCGAAACCGGCGTCGTTGCCAGGATTTTATGAAGTGAAGGTCCGGGGCTCCCAGGGCAAGGCCAGCCAGGAAGAAACCTTCTACGTGTCGAATGATGGACAGAAGATGATTCGCGGCGATGTTTTCGACATGGCCCAGAATCCCTTCAAGGAAGATCTCGACAAACTCAAAACCGAATTTCAGCCCGCGTTCGGAACCGCCGGCGCTCCGGTCGTCCTCGTCGAGTTCAGCGATTTCGAGTGCCCGTACTGCCGCCAGCAGGCGAAGACGCTGCGCGAGAATCTGCTCAAGACTTATCCCAAACAGGTCCATTTCTACTATCTGGACTATCCGCTCGTCTCGCTGCATCCCTGGGCGAAAGATGCCGCCATCGCGGGCCGGTGCATTTTCCACCAGAATGCCGATGCGTTCTGGAATTACCATGACTGGATCTTCGATCATCAGGACGAGGTCAAGCCCGAGAACGTCAAGGACAAGATCCTCGAGTT
>CAZXCO010000462.1:0-1700 GCA_964639095.1 uncultured Solibacteraceae bacterium | reverse complement strand
TGCCTCTTCAGCATGACGCGCAGCGCCACATCAACGGCGCCGCCCGCGCCGTTGGTCGAGGCCACCTTGCCCTTGAGGTCGTCGACGGTTTTTATGGGGCTATCCTTCAGCACCATGATCTCGTCGCTGTGAAAGCTGGGCAGAAGGTTTCGAAAACGATGTCTGCCGTATGCGTTGCACTTTGGTGGGTCGTTTGTCGCAAGAAAGTCAACTGCGTGATGTCGGCGCCGATCTTCGATCAGGTCAAGCACATCATATGGGAGCAGCTGACCATTCTGTGGAATGCGAAGCCAGATGACGGCCGCAACGATCCGCCGTTTCGACCTTCGCTGAACGAGATATTTGGGGTCGACCTACCGCTTGATCCATCCACTGGTGTCCGACTGAACGGAAACCTGCTGCGTGGCATGAGCACGACAAAGCGAGAGCGCGCTGCTGGCATTTCATCGCCAGAGGGAAATCTATTCATCATTGACGAGGCATCCGGCTTCCCCACAGAGATCTACGAGGCGTTCCTCGGAAACCTCGCGGGTGGAGGGAAGATCCTAGGAATCACCAACCCAACTGTCACATCTGGCTGGCTATTCGAACTATTTCGCCAGCGCACGCCCGGGTGGCAGCTTCTCACGTTGAACAGCGAGAACTCTCCAAACGCGGTGGCAGGTCAGGTAGTCCTGCGAGGCGTCGCCAGGCGCGACTACATCCAGATGATTCGCGAGCAGTGCGCGCCGGGCTCGACTGCCGGTCGCGAATACGCGCCAACCAAAGACGGCGACCCCTGGGCCGAGCACCCGTTCTACATGGTGCGCATCCTGGGTCGGTTCCCGCCGCAGGGTGCGAATGCGATCATCGGCATCACGCTGATCGACAAGGCCACCATGTCGTGGCGCGGGGATGCCGAGCCGGAGCCCGGTGAACTGGTCATCGGCGTCGATGTGGCGGAGTCCGGCGACGATCTGACGGTTCTGCAGCCGGTGCGCGGCTATTACGCGTATGAACCGATCGAGATGCGCAAAGCTGAGGGCGATGAGGTCGCCGCGCGCATCGTTCAGCTCGCGCGTCAGCTGCGCATCAGCGACGAGGCGGTGCGCATCAACTTGGACGGCATCGGCGTCGGCAAAGGTCCGTACAACGCGCTCAAGTTCAGCGAGGCCGTGCAGCAAGGTTGGATTCGCGTCTGCAGTCTCAACGTGGGCATGGCGGCCGATGTCGACAGCGGGTCGGAGTTCGAGGACTACGCGAATCTGCGCACGCAGCTCTGGTACGGCTGCGCTGACTGGCTGAAGAAAGGTGGAAAGCTCCCCAAGCATGATCGGCTGATCGCCGAACTCCTCGCAGCCAACTCTTACCCAAACTCGCGCGGGCAGCTTCGGATGGAGGAGAAGAAGCTCATGAAGATCGCGCTCGGCGGACGCTCGCCCGATTATGCCGACGCGCTGTGCCTCGCCACGTACCGCGGGAAGCGCGGCGCATGGATCGAGTTCAGCTACGAGCGCGTGCCGGATCCACGTCATCCGGAGCCGCCGGCCGACTGGGGCAGCCTCGGGGGCGGGAGAGGTTCTGACGGCGGCCGCGGCGATGGCGGCGCGGGAGGGAAGTTCGGATGCTTCTGAAATGCAAGAAATGCAGGCGTCAGGGCGTGCCCGTGAATGGACGCGTGCCCGGTTGGTACTCGTGCACGGCAGCCGACGGGATACCCT
>CAZXCO010000461.1:0-3149 GCA_964639095.1 uncultured Solibacteraceae bacterium | reverse complement strand
GAAGGCCGGAGACTACGTGGTGCATGTCGAACACGGCATCGGCCAGTTTCTCGGCATTCGCGAGATCGCGCAGGGCGACACCAAAGGCGACTACATGCTGATCGAGTACGCCGGCGGCAACAAGCTCTATGTGCCGCTCTCGCGGATGGATCTCGTGCAGCGCTTCCGCGGTGAGGGCGAAGGCCGGCCTGTACTCGACAAAATGGGCGGGGCGACGTGGACCCGCACCAAAACCCGCATCAAAACCAGAATGCGCGATATGGCCGAGGAGCTTCTTAAGCTCTACGCCGCGCGCAAGCTCGCGCCGGGATTCGCCTTCTCGGCCGACAGCAACTGGCAGCGCGAGTTTGAAGACGCTTTCGAATTCACCGAAACGCGCGATCAGAAGGCGGCCATCGCCGACATCAAGCGCGACATGGAGAGCCCGCAGCCGATGGACCGGCTGCTCTGCGGCGACGTCGGCTACGGCAAGACCGAGGTCGTCATGCGGGCGGCATTCAAGGCCCTGGGCGACGGGAAGCAGGTCGCGGTCCTCGCCCCCACGACGGTCCTCTGTTTCCAGCATGCCCAGACTTTCCGGAAACGCTTTCAGCCTTTCCCCGTGCGCATCGAAATGCTGAGCCGCTTCCGGACCGCGAAGGAAATCAAGGCGGTCATCGCCGATATCGCCGAAGGCAAGGTGGATCTGGTGGTGGGCACGCACCGGCTGCTTTCGAAGGATGTGCTCTGGAAGGATCTCGGACTCGTCATTATCGATGAAGAGCAGCGCTTCGGCGTCAAGCACAAGGAGCGGCTCAAGGAGCTCTCGAAAGGCATCGACGCGGTGGCCATGAGCGCCACGCCGATTCCCCGCACTCTGCACATGTCGCTGCTCGGCCTGCGCGATCTCTCGGTGATCGAGACGCCTCCCAAGGACCGGTTATCCATTCAGACCGTGGTGGCCCCGTTTACGCCGGAGATGATCAAGTCCGCGATCGAACTGGAGCTGGCGCGCGGCGGGCAGGTTTATTTCGTTCACAACCGCATCGATTCCATCTGGCATCGCGCGGCCATGATTCAGGAGATGTTTCCGGCCGTTCGCATCGGCGTCGGCCACGGGCAGATGGCGGAGGCCGAGCTCGAAAAAGTGATGCTCCAGTTCATGCGGCACGAATTCGACATCTTCGTTTCGACCACCATCGTCGAGAACGGACTCGACATTCCTCTCGCCAACACCATGATCATCGAGAACGCCGAGCGCTACGGCCTCTCCGAGCTTTACCAGCTTCGGGGCCGCGTCGGCCGTTCGAACCGCCGCGCCTACTGCTATCTGTTCGTCGAGCCGGATTCGGAACTGACGGAAATCGCGCGCAAGCGCCTCGCCGCGCTCAAGGAGTTCAGCGATCTCGGGGCCGGTTTCAAAATCGCGGCGCTCGATCTGGAGCTGCGCGGCGCCGGCAATCTGCTGGGCGGCGAGCAGCACGGCCACATCAATGCGGTCGGATTCGACATGTACGTCCGCATGCTGGAGGACACCGTGCGCGAGCTGCGCGGCGAGGAAGTCGCGCCCGAGATCCATTCGTCGCTGAATCTCGGACTCGATCTGCGGATTCCTTCGACTTACATTGCCGACGAAAACCAGCGGCTGCGCGCGTACAAGCGGATCGCCCAGGCGGTGGATGACGCCGAGCGCGAAAAAGTGGAGCAGGAACTCGCCGACCGCTACGGACCGGTTCCCGAAGACGTGCGCCAGCTTCTGAAGTACTCGGGAATCAAGACGGCCGCGGAAAAAATCGGCATCGAAGCCATCGACCGCCGCGTCTCGATCCTCAACGTGAAATTCCACGAAGAGACACGGGTCGATGGCGAAAAGCTGATGGCTCTCGTGAGCGGGACGCCCGGCGCGCAGTTCACGCCCGCCGGCGTGCTGCGTCTTCCGGTGGATGGCGCGGGGGCCCCGGCGCCAATTCTCGATTTCCTCGCGCGCACGCTGACCGCCCCGCTCACCTGCGGCCGCGGGAGACCCGGCGGCGCCGCGATTGCGCTATATTTTCCGCCAGCTGTGCGGCAGAGACCCTGGGCGGCAAAAGAATCGTTCGGTTTGTCATCCCGCCGTTACCTGAAGCTGGCATCCTGACGGGAGATCCAGATGCGAAACGTCTCCGGAATTCTCCTCACCGCCGCAACCGGTCTGCTCGCCGTCCATCTCGTTTATTCACAACCGCGATATACCGCAGCGACTCTGCCCACCAACGACCTCCTGAGCCAGCCCGGCCCGGCATTCCGGATCCCGCCGCCGGACCCTTCGCGCCCCCTGACGTTCATCGCCTGTGGCGATCAGCGATTCACCGATCCCGCGAATGTGAAGGTCACCGACCCCCGCGTGCGCGAGTTTCTGGTGAAGCAGATTGCCTCCGAAAAGCCCGCCGCGATCCTATTGAACGGCGATGTGCCCTATGCGGGCGACAACGCCGCGGATTACGCGGTATTCAAAGCGGAATCGAAGCCCTGGCGGGACGCGGGGATCCGGGTCCTGCCCGCCCTGGGAAATCATGAATTCCAGGGCGACCCGCGGGAGGCACTGGAACACTGGTGGACCGCCTTCCCCGAAATGCGCGATCGCCGCTGGTATTCGGCTCAACTGGGGCCGCGCATTTATATCATCGCGCTCGACAGCGACACCTCGCTTCTTCCGGGCAGCGACCAGAGCAAGTGGCTGGCGCAGCAGATCGACGGGCTGCCCGCCTCCGTGGATTTCGTCGTCATCACGATGCACCACCCCCCGGTTGCCGATATCCAGACTCACATCGAAGTCAGCCACAACCCGCGCTCCAACGAGATCGCCCTGCGCGATTATCTTTCCGGCGCGGCGGCCCGCGCCCATGCACGGTTTCTGGTCAGCGCCGGCCATATTCACAATTACGAGCGCAACCTTTACCAGAGCGTCACGTATCTAGTGTCCGGCGGCGGAGGCGCCCGGCCCTACTATGTCGAGCGCACGTCGGGCGACCAGTACAAGAGCCTCTTATTCCCGAACTACCACTATGTGAAGCTGACGCTGGAAGCTGATCGGCTGCACGGCGACATGTACCGCGTCGCGAATCCGGAGGCTGCGACGCTGTCGGTGGAACTGAAGGATTCCTTCGACATCCCCGTGAAACCCCGCTGAC
>CAZXCO010000460.1:0-3090 GCA_964639095.1 uncultured Solibacteraceae bacterium | reverse complement strand
CCGCTGCCGGACGCCATGGAGCAGATCGAGGACGGTTGTCCGGTGCTGCGGATCGCTCGCGGTGCTCACCACACAATCGGGTTTGTTCAACGCCACGTAAACGAAACGCTCGGGCTGCCGGATCAGCTTGCCGTCCACTTTGATGTGGTCGATCTCGGGATCGGCTTTCGAGCCCAGTTCGACGACCGTTTTCCCGTTCACGGTGACGCGGCCTTCCACGATCAGGGCTTCGGCCTTCCGCCGGGAAGCCACTCCTGCGGCGGCCAGAATTTTCTGCAGACGTTCTTCCGCCACTAACTTGCCTGCGCTCCATCCGAACGATCCCTGCCGGAATCATCCTCGCTGGAGCGATCCTCGCCCGGAGTGCTTTCGGCAGACTGCGATTCTGCAGCCTGGTTCTGGTTTTGGGCAGCCTGGTCCTGGCCGGCCGCGGCTTCGGGCGTCTCCGGAGCGGGCGGTTCTTCGACAGGTGGTTCTCCGGCGGGAGGCTCAGGCACAGGAGGATTCCGCCGTGGTTCGGGCGGCGGCTCCGGCTGCCCGTCGCCGGGGGCTTCGGCCACATCCGAAATTTCGGTGTCGAAGCGCGCCAGTTCCTGAAATTCCTTGAGACTCGGCAACTCGCCGATGTCCTTCAGGCCGAATTGCACGAGAAATTCGCGCGTCGTCTTGTACAGAATCGGCTTGCCGATCACCTGTTTGCGTCCCGCCGTGCCGATCAGCTTCCGGTCGAGCAGCGTTTTCAGGACACCGGCCCCCTGGACGCCGCGAATCTCCATGATCTCGGGTGCGGTGATGGGTTGCTTGTAGGCAATGACCGCCAGCGTCTCGAGCGCCGGGAGGGAGAGCTTCAGCGGCGGATTCAGATTTTTCACAAACCGGCGCACGGCTTCGTGGTGCTCCGGCTTGGTCGTCATTTTGAAGCCGCCAGCGATTTCGCGGATGCTCAGGCCCCGCTCGGGCCGTTCGTAATCGGCCGCCAGTTGTTCCAGAAGATCCATGACCCGTTCGCGAGGCTGCTCGATGGCAACGCAGATCTGGTCCAGCGAAAGCGGCTCATCGGTCACATAGATGATCGCCTCGAGCACGGCCTTGAGCTTCGCGTCCTCCACCGGGATCACATCCGGCGGAGGCTCCTCGAGCAGCAATTCCTCGGCGGAAAAGGACTCCTGGACGGGCGTTGCCGTGTCCTCGCCCGCTTCGGGGGCTTCGGGTTGCCGTCCTTCCGGTTGGGAGTCGGGCGGCATCTCTTCAGGGAAAGCCATTCGTTACTTGTATTCCTCTTCGATCGCGGCCGGCGGAAGCGCATCGGCCTCTTCAAAGCGTTCGCCCTTCGCGAGCGCGATTTCGCCGAACAGGTCGGCCTGCAGAATCTGAACCGCCTGCGATTTCACCATTTCGAGAACGGCGAGAAACAGGCAGATCATCGCGCGACGGCTTCTCTGCTGTTCCATCACCCGCAGAATGAAGACCGGCTTGTCCTTTTTCGAAACGTCGAGCAGCGACCGTACATGCCGGATCATGTCGCCGACGGAGATTTCCTCGTCCCGGATTTCGTAGACCGGCCGGCTCTTCACCCGCTCCAGCACTTCGCCGAACGCTTTGATCAGATCGAACAGGCCCACCGCGAGCCCGGGCGTATCGTCCTCGGAGACGAACTGCTTGATCTGAGGATTCGACCAGACGTTCTCTTCGATGATGCGCTTCTGCTGCAGCATTTCCGCCGCATCTTTGAACCGCTGGTGTTCGAGCAGCCGCTGCACGAGTTCCTCGCGGGGGTCCTCCGCGGCTTCGCCTTCCTTCTGCAACGCGGGGTCGGTCGGCAGCAGCATGCGCGACTTGATGTGAATCAGCGTCGCCGCCATGAACACGAACTCGGCGCCGAGATCAAGATCCATCTCGCGGGCCTTCTCCAGGTATGCCAGATACTGCGACGTAATCGTCGCAATCGGAATATTCCGAATGTCGATCTGCTGCTTGCGGATCAGGTCCAGCAGGAGATCGAGCGGCCCGTCGTATTGCTCGAGATGAAAGTTCAGCGGCGATGAAGACGGTGTAGACAATTTTTCATTATCGCCTGTTGGCGAGGACATTCGCTGCCTCCCCTCCCGCCTCGAGCACCAGAAGGCCCATTTTCGGGTGGCTGGGCTCGAAATCAGCTTTGAGCCCATAACCTTCCAGCGCCTCGCTGGTGGAGGGACCGATCGAGCCGAGGAATGCCGATTGCAGCGCCTCGATGGCCTGCTGTGCAATTCCCTCCTCTTCCGCCATTTTCATGAGGTTAACGATCTGGGTGGAGGCGGTCAGAAGGACGACGTCGAATTCCCCGGCAATCAGACGCGCCGCGGCCTCCCGCAACGGGCCCGTGTCCTCCGGAAGGTCCCAGCCGTATACGCGCACCGGCGTCACCTCCTTCCCCAGCGTCCGCAATCCGTCGATGAGAGCAGTATTGGATTGACCGTACTCCTGCAGCGCAAGGTGAGTCTCGGGGCGCTGCTGGAGAAGTGCGAGGACTTCGCGCCAGGTATTCGGCTCGGGAACCTGGAGATCGGGAACCAGACCAGTTTCGCGCAGTGCGGCCGAAGGCTTCGAACCACGGACCACCGTGGTCAGGCTCCCGAGAGCCTTCCTCAGATCGTCCTCCGTGTAGCGCGTGAGAAGCGTCTTCCAGAGCAGGCGCGCCCCCACGCCGGTCAGAAGAACGAGGCAATCGAATTCGCCTCGCATGAGGCGCTCGCCAAATGCAAAAACCTCGTCCTGCCGGTCGAGAGGAATCTCCCGCATGGACGGCGCGACGAAGGGTTCCCCGCCCTGCTTCCGGATCAGCGCGGCCATTTCCGCGCCGCGCCGGCTCTCGAGGGAAAGGACTCTGAGACCGTTGAATGGCATAAGTTCCCGCGGACCGAAACTGCAGTTTCTCCTGGAGACGATGCCTCAGCAACATCCCGGAGATCCGGATGTGCGGAGACGGACACCCGAAGCCAACTCCAAACCGGGGCGGCGAGCTATTTTCTTGCGGTCGTCACCGGTGGAGGCGGCGTCTTCGAAATCTGTTCGCTCACCCTCTTTTCCCGGAACGCGTCGCTGGTCACG
>CAZXCO010000459.1:0-3085 GCA_964639095.1 uncultured Solibacteraceae bacterium | reverse complement strand
TCCGGTGATGATCCCGGGAGATTCGCTGCAAATCAATGCCGACGGGACTCGCATCGCGGTACTGAGGCCGGACCACACGGTCCACTATCAGAAGGTCGATGTGGGCCGCGATTACGGCGACAAGCTGGAAGTGCTGAGCGGGCTGGAGGACGGGACCACCATCATTCCGAGACCGGGGGACGATATCCGGGAAGGCACGAAGGTGGAACCGGTGGAAGCGGCTCAGCCGGGCGGCGCGGCGAAAACGTAAGGCTATCGATCGCGGCAGGTAAATCCGGTCAGCCGGACATAGCCGAAATGGCGTTCCGCGGAGTCCGGCCGGCATTGCGGGCCAAGCTTTCCTGAAAGCCACATTTCGTAGCTGCGATCCGGTTTATCGTTCAGCAGGAAGAATCGCGGCTCCCCTTTCAGGCTGCGTGCGATATTCTCCATGGCCGCGGCTTCGCGGAGGGGAAAGAGATGCGGCAGACGGACGGGCCGCGCCGGCTCTCCATACAGTAACTCCGGGGCAAAAAGAATCTCCCGTAGTCCCGGATCGGCGAGAGACTGGAAATCGACGCCTTCGGCGAAAGGGCTCACCATCAAGACGGGCGCCGAACTGGCTTCTTTTCTCACGAATTGCATCGCCGTCCGCCAGTCGTCATTGCCGTGGCTGCTTACCGTGAGTCTTCCCTGAGCCAGGATCGATCCGGCCCCGAGCACCAGCACCAAAGCTTTGCGCGAGCGGGCGTGTCGAATGGACGAAAGCAGTCCTCCGGCCAGAAGCGCCTGTCCGGGTAAAGCGGACGAGTAATAGCGGTCGACGAACAATCGCAGATCTCCGAAGACAGGCAGGAGAAAGAGGAACAAGGGCGCGAAAAGCGCCCACGCGCCAATGAGCACGGCCGCCTCGCGGCTGCATTTTCCTTCGATGCCGGCGCGCCCGCGAACCGCCATCCAGATCCATACAAGGAGAACGGCCGCGCCAGACAGTGAACACGGGATAAAGCCCGCGAGGAGATCGCCGGTCGTCGGCAGTCCTGTGAACGTGTGCGCGGATCTTGTGGCATAGAAGTGTTCGAGTTCCGATACGAGCGGGAGGGAGAGCAGCGCGATGGCCAGCGCCATCGTTCCCAGCGTGACGAGCCTCCGGAAATCGCGGCGCAGCACGGCGACGCCGTAGGCCAGGCCCGCGGCCAGCGCCAGGGCCAGAATGCAGTGCGCATAAACGACCAGCGTGCCCGCCGCGACATAAAGGAGGGCATCCCGCAGCCGCGGCGCGTCGAGCCACCGGATCAACGCCCACATGGAAAGCGTGAGGCAGAAGATGGCGAGGGCATAAGGTCTGGCGTCGACTGCATAGAAGGACGCCACGCAGAGAAACACAAAGGCGACAAAAGAGGCGCTCGTCCGGTCGTAGAGATGCTCAGCGATGCGATAGAGAAAGTAGATGGCGCCCGACATCGCGATCACTGAAGGGATGCGGAGCGCGATCTCATTCAGCCCGAACATCCGTGCGGACGACCAGGCGACCAGGTAGTAGAGCGGCGATTGGCCGCTCCAGGAGAAGGCGCGCCGGATCGCCTCTGCGGCGCCATCCTTCACGATCCACCAGGTTCCCGTCTCGTCCAGCCAGAAGCTCGTAGCGATCATTCCGAACCAGAGCTGGATCGTCACAATCGCCCCAATCGCCACAATCCACAGGCGTTCGCCCTGGGCAGTCTCCTGAGCCTTTCCGCTGCGGGCTTTCGCCGGCGAAGGCGGCGCCGCCACCTCTTTCCCTGCCCCTGTCATACGACCAGCCCCCAGTCGAGAAAGACCCGAAAAAGGAACAGGTTGAGGATCACGGCAACGCAAACCAGAGAGGCGAACAGGAGGCCGCGGCCGAGCCGGTGCGAAATGGCCGGATATGCGGCGAAGACGGCGAGGGAATAGCGCGTCGTGCTCTGCAGCAGGGGATCCGTGTGTTTCGTCAGGTAAAGACACAGCGCGGCGATGGAAAAGATGCGGTATTCGAAAGGAACGCGGCCCAGAAGGACCGCCGCGGCGATCACGGCGAATACCACGAGATTCAGCAGAATCAGCCGGTCTCCGCTGTACACGGACTGGCGGATGGCCTCGCCGAGAGTAGTCCACGGAGCGGCTGTCGTGGTCACCCAGTAAGTCTTGTAGACCTGGACGGCCGAGGGAAAATGCCGAAGTACGAGCCATCCCTGGAACGCCGCCACCCCTGCGCCGCACGACACGGCCGCGATCACGCCACGGGCTTCTCTTCTTTTCCAGGCGATCCAGCAGAACGGCAGCGCGGCGAAGCATCCGAGAGCTTTTGTCAATCCGGCGAGCAGCCCGAGCAGCCCTGCCCTGCCCCATCGGCCTCCTCGCGCGTAGCAGAGGGCCCAGACGAGAAGGGCGCACAGAAGGGAGTCCGGATATCCCGCGAAGAACGTGAAAGAGGCCGGCCATGCCACCCACAGCAGCAGCGCGCGGAACGAGGCGGCCGGGGTATAGTCCATTTCAAGAAGTTTCAGTGCGCCCCAGAACAGAAAGAACGATGCGGCAGTCGAAACCAGCAGCGCCGAAGCGAGATCGGAACGGGTCAGAAACGACACAGCCCGGATCAGGGCCGGATACAGCGGATAGAAGACCGTGGTTCTGGGGCTGTAATAGCCATGGTGCGCGATCGCGATATACCAGAGGGTATCGAATCGCTGCCAGACTCCGAGCAGCGCGTAAAGGAGGGGATGAAGACTACGGTCGATGAGGTGGCCGGTCAGCCGGTTGGTTTCGATCAGCCGGGGATTGAGGCGCAGCAGGGGCGCGCACACGGCGGCGAAGACGGAGTAGAAGACACGAAGCCCCAGCGTAAGGGCGAAAGCCCTGCGGGGCGCGGTCCATCGCGATGAGGGGGCCTCATCGGGTTTCGCTTCCACTGCAGCAGGGAGCTGGAGGGTCGCTGGCATGACATTCTGGCGGTCACGCCCAGAATATCGGCTTGGCTCGTTATCCGGTAGTACACATAGGTTGCTTCCGCAGTAGTAACCATGGTTGACAAAGCGTAGTTGACAAAGCGTGGTTGACAAAGCGGGTCCGTTCTCCCGCCGCGCGG
>CAZXCO010000458.1:0-1564 GCA_964639095.1 uncultured Solibacteraceae bacterium | reverse complement strand
AGCGCGCCGCGCGAGCGCCACAGGTTCCAGGTGATGGCGTTATTCGCCATCGGCTGCCCCATTGACGCGACCAGTTGAGCGACGGCGGGATCGTTCGCATCGCCGGTTCCGGGCCATTGAGGGCCGGCCACGCTCTTCGCGACGCGCTCGAAGACCGGCGCTTCGCGATCGAACAGCCCGTGTACGAACGGCTGGTAAGGATTGCGGCCCTGACCGGGCCGGTCCACCACGTAGACCTTGTAGCCTTCGGCGAGCAGGAGCGAAGCCCAGCCGCGCCGCCCGTCTGGTGTGGAGATCCAGTCGGAGCCCTGCCCGTAACCTCCGTGGATCAGCACGACGGGATACGGATGGCGCACGTCGCGTGGAATCCAGTGCTCGACATACATCTGCATGCCATTCGGGACCGTGCCGCGCGCCAGCAGCGCGTGTTCCACGCCGTACCAGCGATAGCTCCATTCGGCGATGTCGAGGGGCGGGCCGGAGCCATTCGCCGGCGTCTGCGCACCGAGCCGCACGGGCGCGGCGGCCATGGCGGCGGCCACAAGGCGTCCGGCGTCGCGCCGCGTGAATCCTCGAATGGGGCGGGCCGGCGTGCCTGGCGCGCCGTCCGCATCGTCTTCCCGCATGGTGTTCCCCGCACCAGCATCTTATTACGTTCCCGAGACGTCTGCCGCGCTCCGGCGATCCATGCGGGAGGCCTCAAAGAAGGCTCACGCCGTTCAATCCGTGGTGATTCGCGTGTGCCACAATAAGAGACGTAATCAACAATGTCCAATCCTATTTCGTCGCTTCGCGAGGAAGACGTTCGCGAGCAGGAGAGGCAGAATCCGTCCGACGCGGAGAGCTCCTTTGGCGACATTCTCAACCAGTTCGAACAGACCCATACTCACGAAACTCCCGGCGAGCAGGGCCGCGAAGCCACCGTCGTTGCTGTCAATGACGAGAATGTGTTCTTCGACATCGGCCAGAAGACCGAGGGCGTCATGCCCGTTTCGGCGCTGCGCGACGATCGTGGTCCCATTCCTGTCAAGCCAGGCGACGTCATCCAGGTCGGAGTAAAAGGCCGGAATGAAGAGGGGTACTACCAGCTTTCTCTGATTAAAGTCGACCGTCCAAAAGACTGGTCGAGCCTGCAGAAGGCGTTCGACGAGAAGCTCACCATCTCGGGTCGCGTGACCGCCATCATCAAAGGCGGCCTTTCCGTGGATGTCGGGATGCGAGCGTTCATGCCGGCCTCGCGCAGCGGCGCGAGAGACGTTCCGGAAATGCAGACGCTGATCGGGCAGGAAATCGCCTGCCGGATCATCAAGCTTGATACCGAGAAGGAAGACATCGTTGTCGATCGCCGCGTGATCCTTGAAGAGGAGCGGGCGAGGGCGAAGGAAGAGAAGCTGGCCTCCCTCCAGGTGGGGATGGTCGTTCACGGCGCCGTCCGCAGTCTGCTCGACTACGGCGCTTTTGTCGATATCGGGGGCATCGATGGCATGCTGCACGTTGCGGATATCTCGCACGGGCGCGTGAACAAGCCCTCGGACGCTCTGAGCACCGGGCAGGAGCTCGATGT
>CAZXCO010000457.1:0-4697 GCA_964639095.1 uncultured Solibacteraceae bacterium | reverse complement strand
GCGAAGGCAGGCGCGCAGGCGGTCCCGCATCTGGCCGGTGACCTCCAGCATAAACTGACCGTTCTGCACGAGAATCTTTCCGCCGACACCACACCGGGCGAGATCGTCGAACTGCAGCAGGGTGTCGTGCGGGAACTCTCGGAATGGGGAGAAAGCGCCGCGAAACATGCGCGCGACCATGCAAAGGAGGTCCGGGAAATCATGGTCGCGGTGACGGCGGCGGCCGCCGCCGTTGGCGAACGCGACCAGCGCTATTCAACTCAGTTCGGAGGCATGACCCAAAAGCTCAACGCAATCGCCAGGCTGGAGGACGTGTCGAGCCTTCGCCGGTCCGTCCTGCAGTGCGCATCGGAGTTGAAGACGGCGATCCGGAAGATGGCGGAGGAAGGCGAGCAATCGCTCTCTCAGCTTCGGGCCGAAGTGGCGAACTACCGCGTCAGACTGGCACAGTCCCAGGAGCGCGAAGCCGCCGATCCGCTGACGGGCCTTGCCAACCGGCGCGAGATCGAAGCGCAGATCGAAGAACGGATCGCGTGGAAAGGCGTGTTTTCTCTGGCGTTCCTCGATCTGAACGGATTCAAGCGCATTAACGACGTGCACGGACACGTGGCCGGCGACGATCTCCTGAAGCAGTTCGCAACCGAACTGAAAGCGCCGATCCGCGCCAACGATCTGGTCGGCCGCTGGGGTGGAGACGAGTTCGTCGTAATCGTCGATGGTTCTCTCGAAGAAGCGCAGGTCCGCCTCGACCGCATCCGCCAGTGGGCCTTCGGGGAATACACCATCAGCAACGGCAAAGATACCGTTCCGGTCACCATCAACGCGGCCGTCGGCATTGCGCAGTGGAACGGGAGTGAAAGCGCCCTGGAGTTGCTTGCGCGTGTCGACGAATGCATGTATGCCGACAAGAAGCTGATCAAAATGCCTCGAACCGGCGTCGCCTGAATCCCCCGCCATTCGATTCCATACAGATTCCCCGCTCACCGTGACGCCCCTGTGGTGGAAACCGCACGCGGCATATACCTGTCCGTCAGGCCGCAGACACTTCCCGTTTTTCGCCGCCGGAATCCGTGCGGGATGTCCCAATTCAATGGTTCGGCGGCTTCGTCTTCGGTTTCCAAGTCTGGCAGAATAATGCACACTGCAGGGCCATCAGGTCAGTTGGGCTCGCTGAGCTTCGGAGCGACGCGGGTGTCACATGAGGATCACAAGGCAAACCGACCCGGAAGCCGCCTTCGCAGGCGCTCTTGAGGTAGAAGACGCAGCTGGCTTTCAGGAAATCCCCTGTGACGGAGGCGCAACTCTCCTGCGAATGAGCCGCAGCGCCCTGCGGCGTCTGGAGTACTTCATTCGCGCCTCTTCCGGGAGCCTGCCAGGCGCCGAAATCCGGGAGATCGGTGGGATCGTGGTCGGCGCGATCGCGCCTGACGGGTCGAAGGTCATTCTGCTCGATTTCGTTCCCGTCGAGAGCGAATACCGGTTCGGCCCGGATTTTCGCCCCTCGGAGGCCGACATCCAGCGTTTCGCCGGCATGATCTTCGAGTATTCCAACCGATCGAAGTCGGTGATCGGATATTTCCGTACCCATCTCCGCGCGCCGCTGGCGCCTCGTCCCGAAGATGAAAACCTCATGCGGCGATTATTCGCCACCCTTGGATGCTCGATCGTTCTGATCGAAGCCGCATCCATAAGGCCCGCCAACATCTGGTTCTGTCAGTGGGATGGAGGAGACAATGTCCGGCTCCTTTATCAGTTTCCGCTCGAGGTCGAGCAGGAGAAGCCGGAGCGGGAGAAGGCGGACCGAGAGAAGATCGAGCAGGAGAAGGTAGAGCGGGAGAAGGCCGGACAAGAGAAAGTGAAACAGGCGGCCCCGGAACCGCACCGGAGCCCGATTGGACCACCGCCCCCGCCGCCGCGGCCGGCGCCCGCCACCAACAGGATTCCCGAACCGCACGCGCACGGTCCGGCAGTTCCGCCGCCGGTTCGCCGAACACGCTTCTGGCCAACGGCCGTTCTGAGCGCCGCGGCGGTGCTGCTCTTCCTGTTCGCCTTGTTTGCTCTGGCTCGCCGCGGCCCGCTCCGGTGGCCTGCGGCGGAAGCGGCTCCGCTGAATATGAGCGTGGATGAGCAGAACGGAACTCTCGATATCAAATGGAATCCCGCGAGCGCGGTTCTGCAACAGTCCGATCACGGCGCACTCGACATCGTCGACGGTGCGAACCTGAAGCGCGTCGACCTGACGCGGAGCGACCTGCGCGCCGGACATTACAAGTACACTCCCGCGCAGGCGGATGTGACCTGTCTGCTCACACTGTATACAGGCACCAATTTTGTCGTCGAAAAGCCGAAATACGTTCATCTGAACCGCCTGGCGGACGTGCAGCCCGCCGCGTCAAAAACGCAGCAGAGACAGGCGCCCGCAAACGGCCCTCGTCAACGGCAGGAAACAGAAACCGGCGAACTGGCCGCCAGTGCCGGGGAACCGCTGCCGGCGCGTCCCGGCGCCCCGGCGTTCCGCCCTGCTCCGGACCCGCCGCGCCCCGTTGCGATACCCCGCATCGACTCTCCGCCCGACCTCGCGGCCCCCAACGCCACAACCACGACTCTCCAGCCTCTCGTTTCCGGGTTCACTGCTGTACCTCCAGCGCCTTCGCCACCCACTCCGAGTCCCGCCCCGGGTCCCCCGCCAGACATATTTGTCGAGCCCGTCGTACTTTCACGAGTGAGCCCGGCGCTGCCTCCTTCGATACGCTCCATCATGCAGGGAGACGTGGTGATTCACGTCGTGGTGGACGTCAATGAACAGGGCAACGTGACAACCGCACGTGTAGCCGACGCGACTGATCCCGTGGCGAAGCGGCTCGCTCCGGAAGCGATTCAGGCCGCCCGGCGGTGGCGTTTCACGCCGGCGCGCCGGAACGGTGTTCCGGTGACCGGGTACGTGGTGCTGGCTTTCCGGTTCGCGAAGAATTGATGTGAGGGAGCGGCGGGCGCCGGTGGTCTCGCCACCAGCGCCGTCGAAATTACTTCGCCTGCTTCGCGTCCTGAAGGATGGTGTTCAGAGTCGGAATATCCTTCAGCGGCGGCGCATTGCTTTTGAAGCTACGAATGTAGGCGTAAATATCTTTGGCCTGCTTGTCCGGCAGGCTCTGCCGGCTGAAATTCGGCATCGCGGTGGAGGGAGTGACCGGCGCGACGTTGGCCCGCCCGCGAAGGAACGTCAGGAATTCCTGCTCGGTCCCCAGATGCCCCCAGTTCCCCACAAACGCCCGGGCGCCAGTCTCGCCGTTATAGCCGTGGCACGCGTAGCATCCATAGGAATAGTAGGCCGCCTTGCCGGCCGTGGCGTTCCCGCTGACCGGACTGGTCGGCGCCGGATTGTGTCCGATCGGGGCGTTCCGCCCCTGCGCGCACAGAATGCCGGCGGGGAGCGCTGCCAGCGCCGCAATGACAAGCCAGCGGTGATTGGAAATAGTCTTCATTCGGATCTCCCTATCGCGGCTGCGTAACGACATCGATCATGTAGGGCTCGCCCCGTTTGACGGAATCCACGCCCCGCCGCAGGGCCGCTGCCAGTTTCGTCGGATCGCTGATCGGGCCTTCTCCGGCCATCCCGTAACCTGCGGCCATCTTGGTGTAATCGATAAACGGATTCCGCAGCGTGGTTCCAATGTCGGCGAACTCCGCCCGGCGCCCGCGAACGCCGGCCATGTACTCGACGAACATGTATTCCTGATGCCAGGCCCGGTTGTTGTGCAGAACCGTCAGCACCGGCAGTTTGTGATGCACGGCGGTCCAGAGCACGCCCGGAGCATAGTTCATGTCTCCATCTGTCTGGACATTGATCACGATTCGATGGCGGGCTTTGGCCGCCAGCCCCGCTCCCATCGACGCCGGGGCTCCATAGCCCATGCCGCCGGCTCCCTGTCCTCCCAGATAACTGTAGGGTCTGTCGTGGTCCCAGAGTTGGGCGTTATGTCCGCCGGAGAAGTTGCTGGGCGAAGAAAGGCACCAGTCTTCATTCCGGATGAGCGGCCAGAGTTCCGCATAGATGCGGGCGGTGGCGATCGGGCTGCCGTTCCACCCGGCCCGCTTCGAGTCGAGCGCCGCCGTCAGTTCGGTGATGCGGGCTTCGTGATTGGCTTTGGCGTGTTTGGCGGCGCGGTCCTGGATACGGCTCTTCTGGGCCGGCGTCAACTGCCGCTTCACCTCCTCGATGAGGAGCGGAAGGCTGGCCTCGGCATCGGCCTGAATCGGCGTGGCGTTGTTGACTCCGCGGCCCCGCCCGCCACGGCCGCGGCCCAGTCCGGCATTGCCGTCGAGCCCTTTAAAGCCGATGTGCAGCGGGTCGCGCGGACCGGCGATCGACGCCACCGGCGGACCGGTGATGGAGGCGTGCGTTGCCGGCGCTTCCAGACCCAGTACGTAGTCGTATTGCGTGCTGGCGCCGGGTCCGCACAAATGATGGCGCTGCGGGAAACTCATGGGCCCGTTTGTCGCCGCCGTGCTGGTGCATGCGCCCACCAGTTCGGCGAGTTCCACCGCATGCTTCACACCTTCGGGCGTCCGCAGCCGGCCTACCGCGATTCTCGGATTCTGCGCGTCCACCAGGCCCTTCACAATTTCCCGGATCTGCGTGGAGTTGGCCGTCACATACGTCGGCGGCTGGTATTTCGGGATGGTCACACTGCCCGCAT
>CAZXCO010000456.1:0-17086 GCA_964639095.1 uncultured Solibacteraceae bacterium | reverse complement strand
GCGGTCGAAGAGAGCGGGCTTGCGTTCGACAGCGCCGCGGAGCGCCTGCGGCCGCGGCGCGGGCCGCCTCTCCAGCCACACGAGAAACAGCGCCAGCCCGACGGACCAGAGGACAATCAGCCCCAGCCCGGCGAATGCCGTCCCGCCGGTGTGGGTCATTGCCACCGCGGCGCCGAACGGCGGGGTGAACTGCAGCGCCGCCAGCACGCGATTCCCCGCCATCGGGTTCTTCCTGAGGACCACCGGCATCATCCGCGGCAGCATTGAGATCGAGAGGATCAGCAGCAGCACGACGCCCAAGCCCCACCGGGTCGCCATTAACCGGTCGATCCAGGCGCCGATTGCCCGCGCCAGCAGATATCCGCAGACCAGCAGCAACAGCGCCGCCGCCGTGCCGTACCCCAGGGGGTAGCTGCCCAACACGAACATGCCGAACACCAGCCCCAGCTCGAGGATCAGCACCAGAATCCAGAACGGATCGACGATGCCAGCGAAGTGGCGCGCTACAAACCGCTCGCGCCGGCGCAGCGGATAACGGAGCAGTTCCGCTTCGCTGAACACCGCGCTCATGCCGAAACCGAGCAGAATCGCGGCCATCACGGCGTTGATCAAAAGCCCGGAGAGCACCACCCGCGCCACCGTTTCCGCCCTGCCCGTCCGGATGGCCACGACACCCGCACCCATGCCGCCCAGGCCCACCAGCGCCGCCACCATCATGAATACCAGGTAGCCGATAACGAACAGTGCGATCCTGCCGTTGCGCGACCGCGTTTTCGCCCACATCAGCTTGTAGCGCAGCCGGATCAGGTCGCCGATTCGTTTCCAGTTCATTGAGCGTGATCCTCGAGCGCAGCTCTTATCGCCGTCAATCGTTCCACCAGGGGCTTGTACTCCATGGCATAACGTTTCGCGCGGATCTTCAGTCCGAAGGTGAACGCGGCGAAGGGAACGAGCGTGACGGCAGTATGAGAGGCAATACGGGAGCCCAGTGTTCCGGTTGCCCAGGAGCCTGCGAAGATCAGGTTGGCGCCCGCCGCAATCATTGCGACGCCCATCCATCCGGCCCGCCGGAACGGGGCATTGGGATCGTTGGGATCGCGCAGCCGTTCCAGCGTGGCGTCGAGGAACCCCACGGAAGGGCGCGTGAAATCCAGCCGCGCGATGGCCGACTGGGTTCGCCAGTCGGTGACCATCGGGTTGATCATCCCCGCCAGGAGCAGCCCCAGGCCCAATACCGAGAGGATCGAAACGCCCAGCCGCGACAGCAGGAACCAGGCCACCCAGACGATCACCACCGACTTGATGCCGTTGACGACGTACTGCCGGCGCCGGAAGCGCCGCAACGCTGCCGGCAGGCCCCGCGATTCCGCCGCCACGGCCGGCGGCTCAGACTGCAACTGGCTCTGCCACAGTTCCTGGAGTTCTTCAAACCTTGCCATGACTGACCTCCGTCATGAGCTGTTCCAACGCCTGCTTGATCCGCGAGATTTTGACGCCCACGTGGTTTACCGTGATGCCTGTGATATCGGCGATTTCCTTGTAACTGAGACCTTCCAGCAGCAGCGACACAATCAGACGGTCCTGGTCGCCCAATTGGGCGATCGCGCGGTGCAGGGCCTCCAACTGCTCCTGCCGCTCCAGGTCCCGCTGCGTGGAGACGCGGTGGTCCGGCATGTCGGGCAGTTCCTCCGAGGGCCTTCGCCGGCGGCGGTAGATCAGCGCCGTGTTGACAGCAATGCGGTATACCCACGTACTCGCCCTGGCCTCGCCGCGAAAATCGGGCAGGCTTTTCCAGACATTGGTCATAATCTCCTGGAACAAGTCGTCCACCTCGCTGGCCGAGTTCAGGTACGAATAGCAGAGGCGGCGGATCCCTGCCCGGCTCTGCTCGAACAGATGAACAAAGAGCCGGTCCCGTTCTGCGTACGTCATCGATCCAAATCTGTTAGATGCGCCGGCGGGAGATTTCTTACAGCCCTCCGGCCAGGGAGACATTTGTCTCCGCGGTTTTACCGCCCTTCAGCCTTTGACCGGGCCTGCGGCAGGCGTTCTTCCTGCCGGGCTTCGGGCCCGAGTACCTGGCGCATCACCGTGGCGAGACCCCGCAGAGCCTGTGCTCCGTTCCCGTAATAACTCGAGCCATGCATAACCGCCAGGGTCTTCGGTCCCCGTTCCGCCAGGCTTTCCAGCACGTGCCCTGTGTGATGCGTATAAGGCACGTAATTCGCAAACGGACCTGCTTCGGCCTCCAGCAACGCATCGCGACACCGTTCCAGAATGTCGTCCTTCGTGGCCGGTTCGTGGTGGCCCCACTGATGAAACAGATCGGAGCAGAAGAGTGTCTTTTCCGATTCTTCGAAGAGCACGCCGGCATCCCAGCCATGAGGCACGTGCGGGGTAGGCAGGAAGCGAAACCGGTAACGGCCTGTTTCGAGCACGTCCTCCCGCGTCAACACCCGAGCGGGCCGGATGGCAAAGTCATTCACGCTCACCAGCGCTCCGACCAATCCACAGACAGGTTGAGCGGCGGGGGCCAGTTCGAGCCAGTGGTTTAAAGCTCCGCATTCATCCGACTCGAAGTGGCTGAAACCGATGTGCCGGATTTTTGAGGGATCGAGCAGCCGGGAGAGCCCCTCGCGCAAAAGCGGGAACATGCCGCGGAGTCCGGCATGAAAGAGGAGCGGTTCGTCATCCCGGACCAGGAAATGACTGAACTCCAGATTGATCTCGGGAACGAAGACCGCGAGACGGTATATTTCGGGGGCAATTTCGGTGGTCGTAACCACAAACCCTCCTTCTCCACCCGTCAACTGCCGACGACGATGCACGGGCCAGCGCCTCTGACGCGCTGAGCGGGCAGGTGTGTGTCCAGTATAGAAAAATTCTCGTGGAACGATCGTGCTGGCAGAGCCGAGCGGCACGCATCCACTCACCCTGCCCGGCGCGCGAATCAAACGTTCATAATCTCGAAGCAGCGCTCAAGGCTCTTCACCGGATCATTGCCCTTTGCAGGCCGCCACTCGTGGGCCACAAATCCGGTGTATCCGAGATCAGCGATGGTGTTGGCGATGAACCGGAAGTTGAGTTCCTGTTTGTCGTCGATTTCCTGCCGGGTGGGCACGCCTGCGACGTGAATGTGGCAGATGTGGTCGAGATTATCGCGCAGCGTCCGCGTGATGTCGCCATCCATTATCTGAGCGTGATAGATGTCATAAAGGATTTTCACGCGAGGGGAATTGACGCGCTTCACCACGTCAAGCCCCCATGCCATATGGTCGAAGACCTGATCGGTACGCTGGTCGGCGGCGACTTTGGAGTTCGTAATTTCCATGCAGACCGTGACGCCCTTCTGCTCGGCATAGCCCTTCACGCGGCTCAGGATCGCGACCGCGTTATCGGCGCCTTCCTCCCGGGACATACCCCGCCGTTCGCCGGGGATGGCAATGAGAACGGAACATCCAACGCTTGCGCACGTGTCGATCCCGGCATGAGTGGCTTCTTCAATCTTGTCGTGAAGTTCCTTGCGGATCAGCCCGTTCTGGAAGGTGGTTCCCGTGCCGGTCATCATCGCGGGCGTCAGGCCATTCTGCTTCAGGATCGGCATCTGCCGGACGTTGGGCAGATCCACGCCTATGAACCCAATGCGCGCGAGAATCTTGCACCTCTCCTCGAACGAGGCTGTCGAGCCTGTCCAGACAGAAGCCATGACGCTCTGCTTGAGGCGCCCGCGGGAAGTTGCCGGAGTTTGCGCGGACAGTCTACCGGCAGCCCCGGCAACCAGGGGCACAGCCACGCTCGTTAAGAATGTTCTTCGTTCCATCAACGCAAACATATCACGGCGGGAGGGCAGCCGAATCAACCCCGCCGTTGAAACAGAAAGCTTCGCTGAGGGTGCTTTTCGCCGGGAATCCGCTTTCAGCGGCGGTACTTCAGGAGCACTGCTTCAGCAGTTCTTCGGCCCAGAGGGCGCCACGCGGATCTTCTTCGTGCTTGAAATAAACGTATGCGTCCCGGCCGCCGTCGAGAATCGACCGGACCTGCTCTGCAATCCCGGCGCGATCGCCGTCCGTATAGTCGCTCTTGCGCAGGCGGAAATAGGCAAAATCCGCCGTAAATACTTTCGGGATTTCCAGCCGGTCGGATTCTGCCAGACAAAGCGCGATGTTCCGCTGTGAGAACCGGTCGTAGATGGCATCCACGAGCCATGAGGCATGGCGGAACTCGAATGCAAAGCGCATGTCTGACGGAAGGAGCGGCAGGTAGGCATCGAGGCGATCCAGATCGCATTTGAAGGAGGGCGCGAACTGGAACAGGACGGGCCCGAGCCGCCGCGCGGCGCGCAGAGGTTCGAGCGACTTGAGGAAGATTTCGGTGAAGCTCTCCGCATCCTTCATCTTCATGATGTGCGTGAGCGTCTGGTGCGCCTTGCACGCGAACTGGAATCCCGGTGGGGTGGCATTCAGCCAGTTTTCGAGGACGCTGCCGCTGACCAGGCGCCGGAAGGTATAGTTCGCCTCCACGCTGTTGAGGCGGGTCGCGTAATGTTCGAGGAAGCGTTTCGCGGGCACATCCTTCGGATAGAAATCCGGCTTCCACGCCGGATAGGAGAAACCGGATGTGCCCGCGAACAGCCTGGCTTCAGGCATGCGCCGACGACGAAAGGCTACTTCGCGGCGGCCGGCGGTTTGGCCGGGGCGGCGGGCGCAGTCGCGGGTCTTGCGGGGGGCGGCGGGCCGAAGAAGCTGTCGTCCATCTGCACCGCGGCGGTCTTCTGCAAATCTTCAACCGACTTGCGGGCGAGTTCGGGACGCAGTTTCTTTTCGATATCCGGACGCGCTTCCGCGAGCGTCTTCGTGGTGTGCGACTCCACCTGGATCAGGTGATAGCCGAACGGCGTCTTCACCGGCTCGGTGATCTCATTCACCTTGGCCGCAAAGGCTGCCTGTTCGAAGGGTGGAACCATCATTCCTTTGCGGAATTCGCCCAGCTCTCCGCCTTGCGCGCCCGAACCCTTGTCGTCGGATTCAGCTTTGGCGACGGTTGCGAAATCCTCGCCGGAGACCAGGCGCTTCCGGATCTCCTGCGCCTTGGCCAGCGCCTCGGCATCCGTCAGTTCCGGCTTGCCGGGGATGGCCTGCATGGGAGCTCCCTTCACCCGGATCAGAATATGCCGCGCCTTCAGAACTTCGTAGTCGCTCTTGTGCTCGTTGTAGTATTTTTCGACGGCGGCGTCGTCCACTTTGAGCTGGTTCTGCAGGGCCTGAAACATCGCCTGGGCCAGCAGGTTCTCCCGCTGGAACGCCAGCTCATCCCTGACTTTCGGCTCCTGATCGAGCTTGCGCTTTTCCGCTTCCTCCGCCAGGACCTTGACCTGCACGAGCTGCTCGGCAAACGCGCGCTTGCCGGCGCCACGCGCGTACTGCTGGTATTGCGCGGGGATGGTGTTGATGATGTCTTCGAACTGCGCCTCGGTGATCTTCTGATCGCCGATGGTCAGCACCACCTTGTTCGGCTCCGGGGGAGCAGCCGCAGCGGCTGGCGCTGCGGCCGGTTCCGGGCGCTTGGGCATGCTCGCCGGAACCTGGGCAAACGAAGAAATTGCGTAAAAAGCCAGAATGGCTGTGTAAAATTTCACCCTACCATCGTAGCGCAGCGCCCGGCCGCCACCAGGCCGTTTTCAGGCAGGATCACCGGCCGGTTCGAGGATCGCGGACATGGATCCCTTCGAGCGCGGAAGTCTCCAGTCGCGCCCGTAGGAATGGACCTGATCGCGTGCAAATTCGGCCTCCGGCAGCTCGCAGGTAATCAGAACCGTCCGGCCCATGGAGTCGACCTCCTGGGCATGGCGCAAGGCCTGCTCCGCCGTGAAAATGAAGATTTTCTGGAGCATTTCGATCACGTAATCGTAGGTGTGATCGTCGTCGTCCAGCAGCACGACGTGGTAAAGCGGATTCCGCGCGGTTTCATCCGACTCGTCCAGCCGGGGCGAAATCCGCGGAGTCGTTACGGTCTGGCCGCCCATTGCAACTGGATTGACGGGTAAGGGAGTGGTGGTCGCCGGAGTCATTCCTGGGTGACAAATTCAGTATGGCACTGGCCTGCCGTAGGACACTATCTTCATGCAAAAGCCTGTCCGGCGACCGCGCGCTGCCGGGAAGCGTCCCGTGGAACCGAACCGGGAGTACGATCCCTTTGCGCGGCTCTACAACCGGAGCTGGGGTGCGGACTACCGCGCGGAAGTTCTCCCGATTGTCGAGCGCCTGCTTCTTTCGAGGGTGACTGAAGGCGCGGCGATACTGGATGTCTGCTGCGGCACGGGACAGTTCACCGAACAGATTCACCAAATGGGTTACGCGGTTGCCGGCATCGATTCGTCGGGGGAAATGATCCGTTACGCGCGGCAGAACGCGCCGGGGGTGGATTTCACGGTCGCCGACGTCCGCGATTTCTCATTGGGCCGCGATTTCGATGCCGCGTACTCGGTCTATGAGAGCCTGAATCACGTTCCGGATATCGAGGGCCTCGGGATGGCCTTCTCCTGCGTCCGGAGCCATCTCGCTCCCGGCGCGCCGTTTCTGTTCGATCTCAACCGTGAAGAGGCTTACATCCTCTACTGGAACAATACCGACGCCATGGTTGAACCGGACAACGCGTTCATCACGCGTTCGGCATACGACGAAGATACGAGGACGGGAATCTGCGACATCACGACCTTCGAGGCTGAGAGCGACGGCAACTGGCGGCGCGACGATTTCCGGCTGCGGCAGACCTGCCATACCATGACCGCGGCACAGGCGGCTTTGCACGAAGCCGGATTCCGCGACGTGACTCTGCATGACGCCCGCGATTCGGGAATGGCCGGAGACGCGGGGTATGCGCGGACGTTTTTCCTAGCGCTGGCTTAAGGCCGGGCCCGGTTATTCGATCCGGTAGTTGGGAGCTTCCTTCGTGATGATGACGTCGTGCACGTGGCTTTCGCGCAGCCCGGCGGGCGAAACGCGGATGAAGCGCGCTTCGGAGTGCATCTGGGCGATGGTGCGGCAGCCGCAATAGCCCATGCCGGCCTTGACGCCGCCCACGAGTTGATACACGAGGTCCGCCAGCGGCCCTTTCGACGCGACGCGGCCTTCGATGCCCTCGGGCACGAGCTTCTGGGTCGGGTCGAGAGCGTAGCGATCGGTATTGCCCGACGACATGGCGCCGAGAGATCCCATGCCCCGATAGCTCTTGAAAGTGCGGCCCTGATAGAGAATCGTCTCGCCCGGGCTCTCGTCGGTTCCCGCGAGGAGGCTGCCGATCATCACACAGTCCGCTCCGGCAGCCAGGGCCTTGGTAATGTCGCCGGAAAACTTGATACCGCCGTCGGCGATGAGCGGGATACCCGCCTCGCGGGCCGCCCGGCTGCACTCCGCGATCGCCGTGAGTTGCGGGATGCCGGCGCCGGAAACGATGCGGGTGGTGCAGATGGAGCCGGGTCCGATGCCGACTTTGATCCCGTCCACGCCGAGAGAGATCATTTCGCAGGCCGCCTCATACGTGCCGATATTGCCGACGATGAGCTGAACGTCGCCGAGCGCCTTCCTGACGGCCCGGACGGCCTGAATAACCCGCGCGCTGTGCGCATGCGCGGTATCGATCGCCAGCACGTCGACCTTCTTGTTGACCAGTTCCTGCGCGCGCTCAAGAAAATCGCCTGTGGCGCCAATGGCGGCGCCCGCGCGCAGCCGGCCCTGCTCATCTTTGGCGGAGTTGGGGTACTTGAGCTTCTTCTGAATGTCCTTGACGGTAATCAGACCTTTCAGGTTGTAGTGATCGTCGACGACCAGCAGTTTTTCCACGCGGTGGCGGTGGAGGATCTCCTCCGCCTCGTCCAGCGTGGTGCCGACGGGAACCGTAATGAGGTTGTCCTTGGTCATCACGTCCGATATCGGCAGATCGAAGCGCGACTCGAACCGCAGGTCGCGATTGGTCAGGATGCCGACCAGCTTGCCTTCCCGCGTCACCGGCACGCCCGAAATGCGATACCGCTCCATCAGGGCGAGCGCGTCCGAGATTTTCTTGTCCGGCGCAATGGTGATGGGGTCGACGATCATGCCGCTTTCACTGCGTTTGACGCGATCCACCTCTTCGGCCTGCCGTTCGATCGGCATATTGCGGTGAATGAAGCCGATTCCACCCTGCTGGGCGAGTGCGATTGCCAGATGCGATTCCGTCACGGTGTCCATGGCGGCGCTGACGATGGGAACTTTCAGGGGGATGGCGCGGGTGAGCCGGGTTCGTGTATCCGCTTCAGCCGGCAGAACTTCGCTGCGGGCGGGTAGAAGAAGCACGTCATCGAAGGTGAGCCCTTCGGGAATCGAGTGCGAAATCATCGGTTGTGAATTCAGTGTAACTTGTGTCCCATGGCAACGCGCCCGGGAGATCGCGCTGCGGCTGGCGTGCGCCGCGTCACTTCCTGCGGAACAGCGACTCGTCCTTCAGCATCTCTTCGTAGTGCTGGATGTCGGTATTGTTCTCGACGCACTCGTATTCGCGCAGCCGCGTGCCGGGCCGGAGCATGATCGAATTGTGCATCACCCACGGCTTCGTGAGCACTTTGGGATCTTCCACGGTGACGTCGTAGTTGATGCGGTTGTAATTGATCCGCGTGTAGCGTTCCGTCACGTGCATGGCTTCGGAGTGGAAGGTGCCCGTGGGCCCGATCCAGGTACGGTCGTTGAATCCGATAACATCGACGACCAGCGTGTCGCCCTCCCAGTGGCCGACGGAGTCTCCCATATAAGACGGCTCCAGATCATCGGGATGCTTCGCATTCAGCGGGATCACGCGAAACGAATGGAACAGCTCATAAAGGATGATCACCTGCGTTGGCGTCTGCACGATCTGCATGGGGAAAAGGCCGATGGTAGTCGAGCGCGGAACGCCGGCCATCAGACAGCGGGCATCCGGATCGTCGATGCCGCGGCGGTTGAACGATTCCTGTACTTTTGCCCTGGCCCAGTCCTGATAGGGTGCGGGTTCGCGGCGCGGAATGGCGGCGCCGCGCCCGGTGCGCGCGGGAGCGCGACCGGGGGGCAGGGGAGCATTGGCTTCTTCCCAGGTTCCAACCCGGGTGCTGCCACCCTGCCAGACGCCTGTGAGGTCAGGCTTTCCGTCCGCTGTTCGCGGGAGAGGGGGCGTTGCGGCGGCGCTCGAGGACGGAGTCTGCGGGCTCGCGGCTGCCGCGCCCGCGAGTGCCACAATCGCAATCCGGAGGAGCGAACGGTTCCTCATGGCTGCACGGCCGAAACATTGCCGCCATCGCCAGTTCCGGCGGGCGGTCCGAAGAATAATTTCTTCCCGTCTTTGAACGTCACCTCGCGGGAGTGCGCCCAGTTCGTGCCGTCCCTGGCGCGCCAGCCGAAGACTGTCACGGTGTCACCGGGCTTCATCGTGACGTTCCTCTTCCAGCCGGTCCGATACAGAACGTTCGGCGGATAGCCCTCGAATTTCCAGTTCGCCACGACGCCCTTGGCGTCCTTCACGTCCAGATAGAAGTAGCTGTGCGGGTTCATCCAGTCCACTTTCGTGACCACGCCCGTCAACGTAATGGGCTTGTTCGCGTCGTATTCGGCCCCGAAAGAGTGATGAGCCAGAAGGGGCGTCGCAAGCCCGAGCGCGGCCACCGCGATGCCCAGATAAAAGCCCGTCTGTTTCATCCCCGACCTCGGCCCTGGAGTCTATATCAAGGGGAAGACTGGCGGACAATTTGTTCAATCTATTGAATTCGCGGGATCGGCAGCTGCAACCGGCCAATGTTATTGAACGGACCGTCGCCAGGTGCCAAAGCCGCCGCGGTCTGCTGGAATCGAACTGGGACTTACGCATTGAGGAAACGACGGTTACCGGTCGGAGCGGAGTGCGGGCGAGAGGGAGGCGTCAGCTTCAGGGTCTGGGCGCCGCGGCGGAGTCGTGTGCGGGTTGTGCTCGAATCCGGCCCCGGGGCGCCCGGCGCCATTACGCTCGAACCGGAGCCGGGTCCAACGTCCGTGGATTCGGGTTATCACTCTGCGTTCTGCGACACGGCGGCTGCCGGAACTCTCTACCGCTATGAACTCGACGACGATCCGATGCGATATCCCGATCCGGCTTCGCGATTTCAGCCCGACGGGCCGCACGGCCCCTCGCAGATCGTCGATCCGCATGCCTTCGCGTGGACCGATCACGGGTGGCGGGGAGTGAGCCGGGAAGGGCAGGTCATCTATGAGATGCATATCGGCACTCTCTCAAAGGAGGGCACCTGGCAGGGCGCACAACGGGAACTGCAGGAACTGGCCGCCATCGGCATCACTCTGATCGAGGTGATGCCTGTAGCCGATTTTCCCGGCCGCTACGGATGGGGCTATGACGGCGTGGATCTTTTCGCTCCCACGTGGCTTTACGGCGAACCGGATGACATGCGGGCCTTTGTCGATGAAGCACACGGGCACGGGATCGGCGTCATTCTCGATGTTGTTTACAACCATGTCGGACCGGATGGCAATTACCTCGGAGCTTTCTCGCCCTGGTATCTCGGCGGACGCCATCATACAGACTGGGGCGAGGCCATCAATTTCGACGGCGAGCACTGCGGCCCGGTGCGTGAGTTCTTCGTGGCCAACGCCCGCTACTGGATCGAGGAGTTCCATATGGACGGGCTGCGCCTCGACGCCACGCACGCTATTTACGATGATTCCGGCACCCACATTCTGACGGAAATCGGGCGGGCGGCGCGCGCCGCGGCGGGAGGTCGCGGCATTGTGCTGATCGCCGAGAACGAATCCCAGCATACGAAGCTTGCGCGCCCCGAAGAAGCCGGCGGATACGGGCTGGATGCGCTGTGGAACGACGATTTTCATCACAGCGCGGTTGTCGCTCTCACGGGACGCAATGAAGCGTATTACTCCGACTATCTGGGGCGACCGCAGGAATTCGTCTCGGCGGCCAAATACGGTTACCTCTTTCAGGGGCAGTGGTATTCGTGGCAGAAGCAGCGCCGCGGCACGCCCGCTTTCGACCTGCCGCCGGCCGCTTTCGTCAATTTCATCCAGAACCACGATCAGGTGTCGAATTCGGCGCGGGGCGAGCGTCCCAACCGGATCGCAACCAGCGGGAAATACCGTGCCATCACTGCACTGTTCCTGCTCATGCCGGGCACGCCGATGCTCTTTCAGGGCCAGGAGTTTGGCGCCACGACGCCCTTTCTCTTCTTCTGCGATCACAAGGCGGAGATCAGCCGGCAGGTCCGCGAAGGCCGCGCTTCGTTTCTGTCGCAGTTCCGCAGTCTGGCGCTTCCGGAGATGCAATCGGTGTTCCCCGATCCGGGAAATCCTCATACCTTCGAGATCTCGAAGCTGGACTTTTCCGAGCGGGAGAAGAACGCGGCGATTTACCAGCTCCACAAAGACCTGATTGCCCTGCGGCGCACGGATCCGGTTTTTTCGACTCCCCGGCGGCATGGCGTGGACGGGGCCGTACTCACTCCGGAAAGCTTCGTTCTGCGGTACTTTTCCGAGCATGACGGGCATCGCCTGCTGCTGGTCAATCTGGGGACGGACCTTCATCTGAATCCCAGCCCGGAGCCGCTGCTCGCGCCGCTGTGCAACTCCGTCTGGCGGGTCATCTGGTCGAGCGAGGATCCGAAGTATGGCGGGTTGGGAACCTTTCCGCCGGACACCAGCGATAACTGGCGGTTGCCGGGCAATGCGGCCGTGGTTCTGACCTCAGAGGTTGGACGTGACTGAGCGTCCGGAACGGCCGGTTCGCGTCCTGACGAAGTTTGTCAGCGGAGAGGGCGGGATCGATCCGCATCTCACGCAGGAGTGGCTGGCCACGAACGGCCTCGGAGGATATGCGTCCGGAACCGTGCTGGGACCCATCACGCGCCGCTATCACGGGCTTCTGATCGCCGCGCTTCCCAATCCCTGGGGCCGCATGATGATGCTGCACGGACTATCCGAGCGCTTCCGCATGCATGAGAAGGGCGCCCGCTTCGCCGGGTCCCGCGATCTGATGGGCGTGGCGGAGCCGATGCTCACGCCCACAGAGTTCCGGCTGGAGTGCGGTCTCCCGGTGTGGAGTTACGACCTTTGGGGCAACATCGTGGAAAAGCGCGTACTGATGCCCTTCAAGCAGAACACTGTCTATATCGAATACCGCTATGTGAGTGGCTCCGGAACGATACGGTTAGGCCTGCGGCCGGGAATTCAGTTTCGTAATCACGATGCGCCTGTCGATTCGCACAGCAGCCGCGGATATGTTCTTCAGGTTGCCGACCACCGGCTCGAAATCTCCCACGGGCCCGAGCTGCCGGTACTGCACATGCAGACCAGTCCCCGGACAAGCTTCACTTACGACCCTGCGACGGCGACGATCGATTACCTCTTCGAAAGGCGCCGCGGCTATCCCTCGCACGGGGGCCTCTGGAGTCCGGGTTATTTCCGCGCCGATCTCGAACCCGGTTCGGCGATCGTGCTGAAGGCATCAACGGAAGCGTGGGACGTTCTGGAAGCGCTTCCATATGAAGAGGCGCTGGCCGCCGAGATGTCGCGCCGTCTGGAACTGATTGAGGGCGCGGCGCCTCATGACAAACGGGGCGTGCTGGCGGAACTTGTGCTGGCATCCGACCAGTTTCTTGTGACCCCGGCCGGCCGCCGTGAGGATGTGGCGCGGGCGCACGCCGCGGGAGACGAGCCATTGACGGTGATTGCGGGCTATCACTGGTTCACGGACTGGGGCCGCGACACCATGATCAGCCTCGAAGGGCTCACGCTCACGACGGGCCGCCACAAGGAGGCCTGCTGGATTCTGCGGACCTTCGCGCACTATATTCGCGACGGGCTGATTCCGAACCTGTTCCCCGAAGGTGAAAAGGAGGGGCTCTACCACACGGCCGATGCGAGCCTCTGGTTTTTCCATGCGGTGTCGCGCTTCGTCGAGGCCACCGGTGACCGGCTGACCCTGCACTCTCTTCTGCCGAAACTTCAGGAGATTGCCGACGCCCATATCGCCGGTACGCGATTCGGCATCCACGTCGACCCGGCGGATGGCCTTCTGGTCCAGGGCCAGGACGGTTATCAACTCACCTGGATGGATGCGAAGGTGGCCGGATGGGTGGTCACGCCGCGCCGCGGGAAAGCTGTGGAGATCAATGCGCTCTGGTACAACGCGCTCTGCCTGCTGAGCCGCTGGATGGAGGAGGAGCACGGGGCGGGCGCCGGGGCGGCCTACGGGCGTTATGCGGCGCAGGCGCGCGAATCGTTCAATCGAAGGTTCTGGAATCCGCAACGGAATTATCTTTTCGATGTCGTCGATGGAGAATCCGGCGGGGGCAAGCCTGGAAACGATCCGGTCTGCCGGCCGAATCAGGTCTTTGCGATCTCGCTCGAGCATCCGGTGCTCGACGAGGCGCACTGGGCCGCGGTGATGGATGCCGCCACGCGGTTTCTCTTCACCCCCGCGGGCCTGCGCTCCCTCGCCCCGGATGAGCCGGATTACAAACCCCGCTATGATGGCGATCTTCGCGCGCGGGATGCCGCATATCACCAGGGTTCCGTGTGGGCGTGGCTGATCGGGCCGTATGTCGACGCACTTCTGAAAGTGCACCCGGAGCGTTGCAGCCTCGATCTGCTGGACGGATTCGCGGCACAACTCGATCAGGCCTGTATCGGATCGATCAGTGAGATTTTCGACGCCGAGGCGCCGCACACGCCGCGGGCCTGCATCGCGCAGGCGTGGAGCGTCGCCGAAGTGCTGCGCTGTTTTGCGAAGCTCTCGGGAAAGCGGCCCTCGACCTTCAGGCCGCAGCCAGCAGCGCAACGGGGAACCGCTTGAACAGGCTGGAAAGCAGAACGCGGCCCGGGGGAACCTCTTCTGATGTCAAAACGTTTCGCCAGCATTTTCCTCCGGGCAGGTCGACGGCGGCTCCGGGAGATGGGTGGCAGGGGAAACGCGGGACGACCGTCAGCACGTCGCCGCGTGCAAAGGCGATGGCGTTCGCCGGTTCCGCGTCTTTTATCACGAGAGGGGCCCAGGGTCCGAGTCTCGATCGCAGTGTCAACGCATTGGTGATTACCCACAGTTTGGGCAGGCCTTCATCGGCGCGTTGCATCACCTCTTCGGCGTTCATGGATGGCAACTGTGCGATCAGCCGCCGCCGCGTCTCGAAATCGACGGCGCGGCGGTTGTCCGGATCCACCAGACTCAGATTCCAGATTTCGGTCCCCTGATAGATATCCGGCACGCCGGGCGCGGTCAGCCGGAGCAGAGTCTGGGCGAGCGAGACCGTGCGACCGGGCCGGATCAGTGGCTCGATGAATGCGCGCGCATCGTCCAGAAAGCCCTGATCCTGCATGATCCGGCCGACGAAGGCCTCCAGAGCCTGCTCGAAATCCGCATTGGGCGTCGTCCATGACGTATGGCGCTTCGCTTCGCGGGCAGCCTTGCGCATATGCTCCTGCAGGCGCTCCAGCGGGACCGGCCATACGCCCACGAGCGTCTGGTAGAGCAGATATTGGGTGTTGCGGTCAGGCATGCCGCCGGCTTTGTGCCGCTCGTTCCGGTCCGCCCAGCGCGCAACGGCTTCCTGCCACTGCGCCGGTATTCCCGAAAGCAGGACGATGCGCGCGCGCACGTCTTCGCTTCGTTTGGTATCGTGCGTCGAGCCTGACAGCATGGTGTTCTGCCATTGCCGCGCGGTCCGTTCGCACCAGTTGTGAAACCCGGCGGGCGAAACGCCGAATCGTCCGGGGTTGCCGCCCACTTCATTGAGCGCGATCAGCCGGTTGTAGTTGTAAAACGCGGTGTCCTCAACACCCTTCGCCATGGCCGGGCCGGTGAACTGCTGGAATTGCATGACGAATTCCGATTCGAGCGCGCCTCTTTCCCGGAGCAGGAGGATCGATCGGATGAAGTCCATCAGTCCGGCATCGACCTCGGGTCGGCGCGCCTTTGCGAGCGCGAGGGCTTCATCGATATAGCGCTCGTCCTCCGCCGAGACCTGCCGCTGCTCCGCGCGTACGTAGGTGCGGTATACGGGAAAGCAGCACACCACATCGCGCAGGGCCTGATGGATATCGTGCCGGGTGAAGTCGCGGTTATCGCGATGGCGCTCGCAGATGTCCACGAACATGGCCGTAAGCCGGTTCAGATCGCTGCCGAGTATGTCGCGAAGGACCAGCGTTTTCGATTTCAGACAGACTTCGTGCCAGGAGTCCGTTTCTCCCGTGAACTCGTGATAGAACCGTGTCAGCGGTTCCTCGCCTCGCGGATCCACGAAGAGCCCGCCGGCTATGTTCAGGAAATCGTAGCCGGTTGTGCCGTCGATCTTCCAGGAGGGCTTCAGGCACTCGCCTGGTTCGAGAATCTTTTCCGCAACGATCCACGCCTTCGGGGCGGCGTTGCGCAACCGCTCGAAGTAGCCGTCGGGGTCGCGCAGGCCGTCGGGATGGTCCACGCGCAAGCCGTCGAGATCACCAGCGCGCACCCAACTGAGCACAAGCCGGTGCGTATCGTCGAAAACGCGCCGGCGCTCCATGTGCAGACCGACCAGGGAATTGATGTCAAAAAATCGCCGGTAGCCCAGATCCCGCGCCGCCGTGCGCCAGTACGAGAGGCGGTAGTTCTGGCGTTCGAGCAGGTGATCGAGCATGTCCGGATCGCTGTTCGCGCGTTCGATGCCGGCATCGATGGCGCGCGCCGCTTCGGGGGATTCGGAGCATAGTCGCGCCAGCAGGCTGCGGATGACTTCCTTGTCGCGGTGGCGCTCTTCCATACTCGATCGTTCCGGATTCGAATCTTCCGCGCCGCGCGCTTCCGGGAGCCGCGACAGGGAATCCGCGAGAAAAGCGAGGTAGTCGGAGTGAATCTCCTCCGCGGCCGCCGCGAGCACGGGAGACATGGATTGAGGCGCCGCGGGAAATACATGGTCCTTGTAGTGGAATACGAAGCTGCCGCCTTCGCGCTGGAGCCGGATCTCTCCGGCCGAGAGAATCCTCCCGTAATGATCGCCCAGCACAGGCGCCAGAATCTTGTTCCGAAGCTTCTCTTCAGGCGATTGCCATTCGACGTCGAAATAGGAGGCGTAGGCGCTCAGAGGGCCGTTCTCCAGCACATCCCACCACCACGCATTGTGGCGGCCGGCAATGGCCATGTGGTTGGGCACGATGTCGAGGACCTGGCCCAGCCCCTCCTTTTTCAAAGCCGCGAGGAATCGCGCGTGCGCCGGCGCGCCGCCGAGTTCTTCATTCACTCGGTCGGGATCGACGACGTCATATCCGTGCGTGCTGCCGGGCGCCGCCTGCAGATAAGGCGAGCAATAGACGTGCGTGATTCCCAGCGCTTTCAGATAAGGGCACAGCGCCGCCGCATCGTCGAACCCGAATTCCGGACGCAACTGGACCCGGTACGTGGAATCGACATCAGGCATTTTCGCGCAACACTTGCTTCCACACGGCGACCGACCGCGCCATCAGATCGAACTCAAATCCGGGATCCCGGATCGTTGGATCGACGAGCACGCCATCGCGCGTGTCCAGGCACAGTTGCCAGGCGATTTCGCGATGGCTGACCTGGGGAAGGCGGAACGGCAGATCCTCGTGATGGGCATTGATGAGAAGCAGGAATGTATCGTCTTTGACCGCTTCGCCGAACTCGTTGACGTCGTCGAGGATTTCGCCGGAGAGCCGCATTCCCAGGGTTCGAATCCATCCCGCATTCCATTCGTCCTCGGTCATCTCCTCGCCGTCGCTCCGGAGCCATGTGATGTCCTGGACCATCCCGCCCGCGACCTCGACGTCGGGTACGCCGGCCGGATCGATCGGACGGTCCTGAAAGAACTTGCGGCGGTGCAGGTTCGGATGCTTCTTGCGGAAGGCAATCAGGCGCCGCGTGAAATCGAGGAGATTCCTGCGACATTCATCGAGATCCCAGTTGTACCAGGAAATCTCATTGTCCTGTGCGTAAGCGTTGTTGTTGCCGTTCTGCGTCTGGCCGATCTCGTCGCCGCCACGGATCATCGGAACGCCCTGCGAGAGAAGGAGGGTCACCAGAAAGTTGCGAATCTGTCTCT
>CAZXCO010000455.1:0-7286 GCA_964639095.1 uncultured Solibacteraceae bacterium | reverse complement strand
GAAACGTCACAATGCTCAGCGGAATTCTCGCGACGCCTGTCCACTCCTTTCGGCCGTGGATCATACGTTCCAGCGCCAGCAGCAAGCCGTGATAGCCACCCCAGATCACGAAATTCCAACTGGCGCCGTGCCACAGCCCGCCGAGCAGCATCGTGAGCATGAGGTTCAGGTAAGTGCGCGCCTCGCCGCGCCGGTTGCCCCCGAGCGGGATATACAGATAGTCGCGCAGCCATCGCGAGAGCGTCATGTGCCAGCGCCGCCAGAATTCCGTGATGCTCGCGGAAAGATAGGGCCGCCGGAAATTCTCGGGGAAATGGAACCCGAACAGGAGCGCTACGCCAATCGCGATGTCGGTATATCCGGAAAAGTCGAAAAAAATCTGCAGCGCGAAGGCGAAGGCCCCTGTCCATGCGGGCGCCATGCCGGGCGCCGCCGCCGGATTTCCGAAGTAGCGGTCGGCCACCAGCGCGAACTGATCCGCAAATACCAGCTTCTTCACGAAGCCTGTGAGGATGGTGGCGAACCCCTGCTGCCACTCGGCGCCGGTCGGCGGACGCCACTTCCGGAGATCCTGAAAAAACTCGCGCGCCCGCACGATCGGTCCCGCCACCAGCTGCGGGAAGAACGCGACGAACAGCGCGTAATCCACATAGCTGCTTACCGCCGGCTCCTCGTCGCGATAAACGTCGATCACATACGAAATGCTCTGAAACGTGTGGAAACTGATGCCGAGCGGCAGAATGATGTCGAGCGGCCGCACCATGGCTCCCGGGTGGATCAGATGGATCCAGGTATCGCGCAGGAAGTTCGCATACTTGAACCACCCCAGCATCCCGAGGTTCGCGCACAGACTGACGATCAGCGCGATTCGCCGCCTCGGCCCCTTCCGGCGTGCGATCCACAGTGCCGCGAAATAGTCCACCGTGATTAACCCGACGATCAGCACGATGAACTTCGCGTTCCACGCCATGTAGAAGAACAGGCTCGCGGCGAGAAGGAGATACCGGCGCCAGCCCCGCGGAAGGGCGTAGAAGAGCGCCAGCACCACGACAAGAAAAACGACGAACGAGAGGGTCGTGAAGAGCATCGTCTAGCGTGTTCCGACCAGGGGCGAGATCGCTTCCGCCAGTTTGGCGGTAAAGAGAGGGCGGCCGGCGCTGTTGAGGTGCAGCCCGTCGAAATAGAGTTCAGGCCGCTCAAGATCCCGGAACATCTCCGGAGGCAGCACGGTGACCCGCCAACGCCCGCGCGCCCATTGCAGAAACCTTGCGGGGACACGGCTTTCGGGGACGTGGACCGGCCCGCGCGGCAGTTCGAGAAAAATGATGCGCGTGGGCGAGTTCCGATAGAGATCGAGAATCCTGCCGAACCAGAGTTTCCGGTAGCGCGTCAACTCGCCCGTTTGCGGAACCGGCTCCGGCAGAACCCAGTCCTGCACCGTCGTACGCCGCATGCCCGTCACGCCCTGCGGGAAATAAACGGTTCGGCGAACGAAATCGACGCGAAGGCCGCGCAGATCCTCCTGATGGCCCTTGTAGTCGTCGATATAGCGAAGACCGTTCTCGCGGAAATCCCTCGCGCGCCGGATGCGGTCCCGAAAGTGCTGCAGAAACTCCTGCACGTCGCGCCGCAGAGCGATCCCCTTGAACAGGCAGCCGCTCAAGGCGCGGCCTTTCGTGTCGGCCGAGCCCATGGAGGATGCAAAATCCACGCAGTCGGTCAGCCGCAGGCGGCCCACCAGGTAATTCAAATCCATCAGGTCGTCGTCGACCGCGTTGGTATGGTCCTCATCGGCATACTCGTCGAAGGGAATCACGATGGCCGCGAAACGGCGTCGCGTCGGATCGGCGTCCCGCAGCAGGTAATACCAGGCACGCGGCGTGGTGCCGGGAATACCAAAGTTCCAGAATCGAATGCGGCCCGCGCCATCCTTCGCCGCTTCGGGCGCGGAAAAACCCTCGGCGATCCGGGAGTCGCCCATCACCAGGATTTCCGGCTTACGGCCATGCGGGTGGCGCTTCAGCCAGTAGAGATAGCTTTCCACGCGCCCTGCCGTGGAGTCGGGTTCGAGAAACCGGTTATACCAGCCGAGCCGGAAGACCAGCCCCTCGACAGCCACAAACAGCAGCAGGCTCGCCACCGTCCAGCGCAGGGCGGAACTCCTCCAGAACACCGCCGCGTGCTGGACTTCCTCAGGAGCCATCCGATGCGGTCAGATCTCCATGATGACGGGCATGATCATGGGCCGGCGCTCGGCGTTGCGATGGATGAAACGTTTCAGGTCGCTGCGGATCTTCTCCTTCACCACGCCGGCGTCCATCATTTCTTCCTCGCTGGACGCCTCCAGAGTCTTTTCGACCACCTCCCGGGCCGACCTCATGAACTCCACGTCACTTTCGAGCCCGAAGCCACGGCTGACCAGCTCGGGGCGGCCTTCCAGCCGGCCGGTGTGCTTGTTGATAGCGACGATCGGCAGCACGATTCCCTCTTCGGAAATGAGGCGCCGGTCGCGCACCACCATCTCGCCCACCACCTCACCCACCGCTCCGGAATCGATGCAGATGCGCCCGACCGTCACACGTCCGGCCTTTCGCGCACCCTCCTGATCGAGTTCCAGGATGTCCCCGGTCTCGAGAATGAAGGTCTCTTCCAGTCCGACGTTGCGGAGGTGGTCCGCCAGACGCGCGTGTCTGGAAAGCTGCCGGTACTCCCCGTGGACGGGGACGAAATAACGCGGCCGCACCAGATTCAGAACGAGGCGTAGTTCTTCGCTCGACCCGTGCCCGGACACGTGCAGCGGCGGATTCATGCTGCCGTAAAGCACATCCGCCCCACGTTTGCACAGATGGTCGATCATGCGGAAGATCGTCTTCTCGTTCCCCGGTATGATGCGCGAGCTGAGCACGACCGTATCGCCCGACGTGACCGAGATGTTCTTGTGGTTATCCACCGCCACGCGCGACAGCGCCGACATCGGCTCGCCCTGCGTTCCCGAAATCAGGACGGTCACCTTCGACGGCTTCGTCGTCATCACGTCCTGGGGGCGAATCAGAATGTTGTCCGGAATCGTCAGGAAGCCGTGATTGTGCGCGATTTCGGTCACGGCGATCATGCTTCGCCCCACCAGCGCGACCTTGCGCCCGAACTCCTCCGAAAGATCGATGATCTGCTGCAGCCGGTGAATCGAGGAACTGAAGCAGGAGACAAACAGGCGGCTTTCCGCGCGGTTGAAGACATCCTCAAGCCGCGGACGCACCGCCCGCTCGGAATCCGAATAGCCCGGGCGCTCCGCGTTGGTGGAATCCGAAAGCAGCAGCAGCACGCCGCGCTTTCCGTAGTCAGCGAGAGTATGCAGATCGAAGAGCTCGTTGTCGGTCGGCGTCGGGTCGACCTTGAAATCTCCGGTATGAATGACAACGCCCACCGGCGTCGTGATCGCCAGCGCCACCGCGCTCACGATCGAGTGCGTCACGTGCACGAACTCAACTTTGAACGGGCCGATCTCGACAATGTCTTTGGGTCTGACCGGCCGCATCGCCAGATCTTCATCCAGCGAATATTCTTCCAGGCGGCGCTCGACAAGCGAAAGCGTAAAAGCGGTTCCGTATACGGGGACGTTGAATTCGGCCAGAAAGAAGGCCACGGCGCCAATATGATCCTCGTGGCCATGGGTCAGAAGGAGCGCGCGCACCTGCTCGCGATTTTCCTTCAGGAAGGTCAGATCCGGCGTGACGATATCCACTCCCAGCAATTCGGCTTCGGGAAACATCATCCCGGCATCGATGACGATAATGTCATCGCCGTACCGGAGGGCCATCATGTGCATCCCAAACTCGCCGAGTCCGCCGAGCGGGATGACCTGCAGTTTTTTGTCTGACATTTTGAGCGGTAAATCAGATTCTATCGTTATGACGATGGACGGCCCCCGGAAGCGCCTCACCCGATCTGCGACTTCGACGCGTTAAACTGCATCCAGGCACTGGATGACGACACCTGATATTTCCGAACTGATTCGAACGCGCTGGAGCCCGCGGGAGTTTTCCGTGCGCCCGGTGGAGCCGGAGGACCTCCGCCGGCTTTTCGAAGCGGCCCGGTGGGCTGCCTCCTGCTTTAACGAACAGCCGTGGCGCTTTATTCTCGCGACACAGGCCGAGCCGGAAGAATTCCGCAAGGTGCTCGGACTGCTGATGGAAAAAAATCAGCAGTGGGCCCGGACGGCCTGGGCGCTCGGCTTTTCAACCGGCAAGAAGACCTTCACTCATAACAGCGCCCCCAACCGGTTTGGCCTGCATGATACCGGAGCCGCCACCGCCAATCTCGCCACCGAAGCCACGGCTTTGGGGCTGCGGGCGCATTTCATGGGCGGCTTCGACGTCGCGCGGGCGCGAGCCGAATTTCATGTGCCTGACGATTACGAAATCGGGGCCGCTTTCGCGATTGGATATATCGACGAGGACAACACAGTTCCCGGAGCCCGGACTCGCAACAGTCTTGAGGAGATTGTTTTCGCAGGCGACTGGGGCAGACCGGCGCAGTTATAAATTCGCGTGCACTGTGCGGAGCGGCTTCTGCCGCCGCTACTTCTTTTTCTGCTTCGCGTGCGCGCGTTCTGCCCGCCACGCGTCGTAGCGGACGTTCTGCTCCGGGGTCAGCAGGGCCTTGACTTCGTCAATGTGTTCCTGCTGGATCTTGTCATGCAGAGGCTGCTCCTGAGCGGCCAGTGCATCGTACTTCTGTTTGGTCTCGTCAAGCGTTTTGGTGATCGCAACGATCTGCGCTTCGCTAACACCCACTTTGGTGCGCATCCCATCGAGATACCGCTTGCGGAACTCGGACATATTTTGAGGTGAGCTGCTCGCGCTGGCCGTCTTCACAGCATAGAGACGATTGGAGGCGATGCCGACCAGAATGCCACTCGCGAAGACCAGGACCAGGTAGAGAGCGATGCTGATACGCGTGCGGGGCATGACCGTCTACCGCTGAAAATCGGAGATCCGATCCAACTGGAGCGGATCCAGAGCCGAGATATGATCGGCGTGGAGCGCTTCCACGAACGTCCCGTCGAAAAATGCCGTCGGCTGAGGTCTCGACGCAATCATCAGCCCGAGAATCACCGATGCCGCCAATCCGGCCGTCACCAGTGTTCGTGCTACGCGGCCGAACCAGCTGGTCGAGAGCTCGCGCGCTTCAATTCTCGTCCACAGTGCAGGCATAAAGTTCGCGCTTGCTTCCGGATCCGGACAAGCGGCACGGTATGCACGAAACATCTCATCGAGGCCGGACTCAGCCTCATTTGAGCTTCCAGTCACATTTCCCTGTTCCATAGGCCTGTTGGAGATCATAATACCGCTTTTTTCAGCTCGCCTCTTCATCTTTGGCGATAAAAGATGAAGGCCCGGTTACCTCTTTCATTTTTTTTAATACGCGTTGCCGCGCCCGAAACAGTCTGACTTTCAGGGCGTTTTCGTTCACATGATAGATCTTTTCGAGCTCCTTGAGAGACAGCCCTTCTACTTCCTTTAGAGTCAACAAGATACGGTCTTCCTCCGAGACCGTCCCGAGCAGCTCGTGCACGGTGTCCCTGACGCGCCGTTTTTCGCCCTCGTCGCTCTGCACCCGGGAGCCCGCCACGGCGTCTGCCATCATGACCTGCTGTTCCGACAGATCCGCCATGCGCGACTCCACCCGGCGCCGGCTCTTGCGCAGATAGTCATAAGATGCATTCACTGTGAGCCGGTAAAGCCAGGGTTCGAAGACTTCTGCCGTCCGCAGCTGGGCCAGGGAGAAGTAGAGGCGAATAAATACTTCCTGTGCAACATCTTCCACGTCTTCGGGGCGCCCGATCAGACGCGAGATCGTGCCCAGAATCCGCCGGCGGTAAGCCGAAACGATCTGATTGAATGCGCTGGCATCGCCCTGCTGTGCCTTCTGGATTAGATCGAATTCGACCAGCATCCCGTTAATCAGCCGGCTTTCTGGGTGGGCATGGCATCAGGCGAAGATCTTCGTTCAGTGCCACTATAGCTTAAGCATACCTTTTTCGCGGATTTCGGGATCTCCCGTGGTTTCATCAATTCGGGACCGATTTCCATCCCTCGCTTCCTTGAATCCTGGTTTTGTGCATATAATCACTTATCGTTCCCGAAATGGTACCCTCAGTACCCCAGGCGCAGGCGACTGACCCCGGTTCCAGGGAACGGTCGCGGCGGACGAAATCCGAAGTTCCGACGGTTTTGCAGGCCGACCTGCATTATGGCCCGCCTCTGTTCGGATACGTACTGGCGCTTTCCCTGATGTCGGTTTCGGCGGTGGTGCGCCTGGCTGACCCGGCACTGGGCGAATTTCCGTTTCTCTTCTTCTACCCGGCGGTGGGGATCTCGTCGTTTCTCGGAGGAGTGGGCCCGGGATTACTCGCCGTTCTACTAAGCGCGGTCATTCCGACCGTGCTCTCCACCGGCCCTCCGTCCCCGCAGAACTGGATTGCGCTGTCGGTGATCGGACCGCTGCTGGCGACCGGCTTCGCCCACCTCCGTTTCATCCGGGATCGAAATGCACGGATCGCCCGGGAGCTCGCCCGCTTCAAGTTCATCGTCGATCATGCCAGTGACTGGGTCCTGCTGCTGGACAAGGCCGGAGAGATCCGCCATGTCAATCTCAAAGCGTCCAGCGATCTGGGATGGACCGATCGCTCGCTGACCGGCCGCCATATCGAAACCCTCGTACTGCGGACGCAGCGGCCCGCTCTCGAGGCTGCCCTCGAGATGGCGCGTGCGGGTGTGCCCAAACCGATCGAGATCGCATTCCAGCGGCGCGACGAATCGCTGGCGCTGATGGAACTTGTGTGCACCGCTGTCCGGACAGGAGGCGAACTGGTCATCTATCTGGCCGCGCGCGATATCGGCGAGCGCAAACAGCTCGAGCAGAAGCTGCTGGAAATCCGCCACTGGGAAAGTCTGGGCGCTCTCGCCGGCGGCCTCGCGCACGACTTCAACAACCTCCTGACCTCGATCCTCGGCAACGCCACGCTCGCCCGTGACGTTCTGCCGCGGGAGCATGAGACCAGACCGATGCTGGACGGCATCATCTCGGCCACCGAAAGCTCCGCCGATCTGGTTCGTTTGCTGCTTGCGACTTCGGGCTACCGCTCGCGTTACAGCGAACAACTACGCATCGGTCAGGTGCTCGACGCGACGCTGGCGAATCAGAAATTGCCCGCCAAAGTTTCGGACAGCAAAGAGATTGCGCAGGAAGCCGAAAGCACGCCGTTCGTGGGTGACCGGCATTCC
>CAZXCO010000454.1:0-3636 GCA_964639095.1 uncultured Solibacteraceae bacterium | reverse complement strand
CGGGATCATCTGCCCGGCGCGCACCACCACGGAACTGTTCTTCCAGACTTTCGAATAGCCCAGGTTCGCCTGCAGAACGTAAAACTTGACGCCGTAGCCCTGAGTCGAGAAGGTCTCGGGAAAGTAAGGCCTCGAGTTGACGTCAATGGCGCCCGAAACGGTCCAGTGCTCTCCGATTTTCCAGGTGGGATAGAGCATGGAACGAAAGCCGCCGGCGACTGGAGAGCCCTCCCGCGGACTCTCGGTCAGTTCGTGAGCGTACACCGCTTCACCACTGATGGTCGCCCGCAGGTCGATACCCGAATTCGCCTCCTGCCCCAACAGCGCTGAGAACGGGAGCCAGAAGAGTGCAGCGGCGAATTTCACGCATCCCCCACCGCAGTCAGAGCCGGCTCCTGCGTCTCAGCGGCGGGGCTGATCGGCAGGTTCGTAAAGACATCCACAATGCGGGGATCGAAATGGCGTCCCGCGTATTCGCGCAGGACCCGGACCGCCTCGGCGTGGCTCATGCCGCGCCGGTAGGGCCGGTCCGTGGTCATCGCGTCGTAGGCATCGGAGACGTGAATGATGCGGGCCGCAAGCGGCGTGGTCTCGCCGGATTCGCCTCTCGGATATCCGGTCCCATCCCAGTTCTCATGGTGCAGTTCAACCGCGGCGAGGTAGGGCGCGAAGCCATGGACTCCTTCCAGAATTCGCCGTCCGATTTCGGGATGCTGTTTGATAATCGCGAATTCCTCCTCCGTCAGCCGCCCCGTCTTTCGGAGGACGCTGTCGGCGATCCCGATCTTGCCGATGTCGTGCAGGAGGGCTCCGATCCGGATGGCGTCCAGTTCCCCGCCGCTTACGCCCAGCACCGCGGCCGTCGCGCAGGAGAGTTCGCTGACGCGGTGGCTGTGTCCGGCGGTGTAAGGATCGCGTGCGTCGAGCGCGTGGGCCAGCGAGCCGATGAACTCCACGTAAGCGTGCTGCAGGCTCGCGCGGGCCTCACGAATCGCACCGGCCGCCTGATTGAAACTGGAGGTCAGGTCCCGGATCTCCCGAATCGTTGAGAGATCATTCTCGAACTCCGGCAGCAGCCCCGTGCCTTCCGTCCTGCGCAGGTGCGAAATCATGGCCGCGATCGGCTTCACAATGCTGCGGGAGGAAAAAATGCTGCACATCAGCGCAGCCAGCACGATGCCGATCGACGCAATCAGAAACACGCGGTTCAGAATCCCCTGGACCGGCGCGGTCGCGGAATCGACGTTCTGCAGGCTGCGCAGCAGATAGCCATCACCCAGAGCGACGCTATCCAGCGGAAGGGAAATATAGCCCGAGCCGGCGAGACGAATGTCGCACTCTCCCGGCCCCGGGCAGTCTTTCAGCGCGGTCTGCAGTTCCGGCAGGGGAATCCCCGGAATGTTCGACTGCAGAACCTTGCCGTTCCGGAGGAGCACGGCTGGCGTGCTGAATTCCGAAAAGTCGAACCTCTCGCCAACCGCCAGTTCGCCGATGTTCTCGTCCGCCTGGTCGATGGGAATCGAGGCAACCTGATACACCTTGCCATCCAGAGCCATCAAGCCATGGCGGGACGTCAGCGGCAGTTGTTCGATCGGGCTGAGGCGGCCGCTTTTCCGGATAACACCCGCGAGCGGCGCGCCGTTGGGGCTGGAGACCATGAGGAAATCGAACCCCATTTGCTGGCACAACTCCCGGAGTTGGTCCTCGACCGTCTGTCTGGCCGCGGCGTTTCCCGGCCAGGATGCCAGCAGTTGCAGGCCGGCCTTGAGCGAAGCATTTTCCCCGGCGACCTTGAGGAAACGGCTGTTTTGCAGGTCGCTGCGCGAGCGCAGGCGGGCGATGGCGAGATGGTTCTCGCGCAAAGACGTGCGCAGGCCGTCCCGCACCGTCGACTGCACGAGCTTCTGGATGGCCCAGAAGCTTCCCGTCAGCAGAAGCGCGAACGGCACGAAGCAAAGCAGAAATGCACGCGTTCGAAGGCGCATGTCCGAAACTCTCTAGTCCCGCCTGCCCGCGAGCCTTTGGGAAACCAGACCGGAAGGATCGGGGCTGGAAGGCCGCAGCCGGTTCCCGTTCTCATCCAGGGGAATCAGAAATTCGACATGTTCGTCGCGGTCCGGCTCGACGGTGACGGGCTGCCGGAGAAATCCGGACGCCTTGTGCCACGCCACGATCGTGTATTTGCCCGGGGGGACGTTCCGCAGCTCGAAGTGCCCGTCAGGATCGCCCTTCGTATTCCACTGGTTCGGGGCCACGACGATCGTGGCGCTCATGTTCGGATGCAAATGGCAATTGACGTAGACGATGCCGGGCTTGTCGAATTTGACGAACCGGGTTTCCCCTTTCGGGTAGTTGCCGAGATCGAATGACTTCGCTCCCGACAGGGAGAAAACGTTATGGAAGATCGGGTCGAGATTGGGGAATGAAACCCGCGACCCCGCAGATATAACCAGCAGTTCCGGTGTGAACCTGCGATTGATCTGCTCCACCTTCGGGATCGGAGGCGTATTCTCGGGTTCGGACGGAAGCCGGCCGTCCAGATAAATGACCACCCGCGAGCGCTCGAAGGCGAGCGGATCTTCTTTCGGATTTTGATCTGCGCCGAGTTCCACCGCGGGCCCCCGGTAGTACATCGGCACTTCCGCTGTCACTCTGCGTTTGGTGAGCTTTTTTTTGATGACGATTGTTCCCTCGATGTTTGCCGCGTTCATGGTTGCGGCCATCGCGGCTGCCGCAATCAGGGGTCCGAGGGTGCGAATGGATATTCTCTTCACAGAAAGTCCCTGATTCTACATATCGGCAGTGATTCTCGAAATCGACAGAGCTTCGCCGAAAATACAACCTCAGGAGCGGAAAACCCGGCTTAAATCTCATGATGCCGTCGGGTGGGGACGTGCGTCCAGTTCACTTTGGTTAAGTCCCGCCTGGATGAAATGCTGTATGGAGAAGGCGTTCCGGACCGCCGGGCTTACACGGGTTTGGCGATATCGCGGTGCGTGACTTTTACGCGGTATCCTGCGGCGGCCAGATTCTTCCGGATCTGGTCCGCGATCATTACGGACCGGTGATGGCCGCCCGTACACCCGAAGCCGATGGTCAGATAGCTCTTGCCTTCACGAATGTAGTGGGGAAGCAGATAGATCAGCAGGTCGCTAATCCGGCCCATGAACTCGCCGGTCTGGGGAAACGACCGGATATAGCGCGCCACGGCGGGATTGCGTCCAGTCAGCTTCTTGAATTTCGGAATATAGTTCGGGTTCGGCAGGAATCGGACGTCGAAGACGAGATCGCAATCGGGCGGCAGTCCATGGCGAAAACCGAAGCTGGCGATGTTGATCAGGATCTTCGCTTCTTCGCTCGCATCCTGAAATTTGTCGCGGATAAAGTCGCGAAGATCGTGAACATTGAACTTCGACGTATTGATGATCAGATCGGCCAGCGCCCGGATGGGCGCGAGCACGGCGCGTTCCCGGACGATGCTCTCCCGGATGGGCTGTTCCGGGCTCAGCGGGTGCGGGCGGCGGGTCTCGCTGAAGCGGCGCAAAAGCGATTCGTCGTCGGCCTCGAGGAACAAGAGCCGCGTGTTCAGCCCGTTTCCGATGCGGCGGAAGATGGCAGGAAACCGGCTCAATCCCG
>CAZXCO010000453.1:0-7551 GCA_964639095.1 uncultured Solibacteraceae bacterium | reverse complement strand
CGTTCCGTTTGCCCCGCCAGCGCCACCACCACGACACCGTCGACCAACTTGGCGATCTGCAGGGATTCCGCGAAGCCCAGCAGAGGCGGAGCATCGCAAATCACCAGATCATACTCTTTCACGGCGCTCGCCAGCAGTTCTTTCAGCGTGGTTCCCAGACCATCGGCGGCGCGGCGCGACGCCGGCCCGGCGGGCAGAACCGTGAGCCAGGGCAGCGACTCGGGACTCTGGAGCGCTTCGTGCCACTCCATGTCGCCGTTGACGACGTTCGAAAGTCCCCGGTCGTTGGTTACTCCGAGATATTGGTAGATGCTCGGCCGGCGCAGGTCGGCATCGATCAGCAGGGTCTTGCGCTTCTGCTGGCTGTGCACTACGGCGAGGTGAACGGCCGTGGTCGATTTTCCCTCTCTCGGAGTGGCCGAGGTCATCAGCAGAGTGCGCGGCCGCCGCTCGGCGCTCGGCAGCAGAATGGAATCGCGAAGGGTTCGAATCGCCTCCTCATACGAACTGGCGAGCCCCTTCGAGAGCCCGAACAGCTCCTTCGGCTGCATGCTTTCGTTGCCCTTCCCGGGCAGATGACCGCGCCATGCCCTGACGACCGGCAGCGACCCCAGGACTTCGGTCTGGAGTTGCCGGGAAATCTGCTCCGGGTCGCGCAGGGAATGGTCCAGGCTGTCGGAAAGGAACACCACCACGATTCCGAGCAGAGTGGAAGCGAAGAAGGCAATCAGCGCGTTGGTCCGCACTTTCGGAAACACGGGTTTCAATGCGGGCCGCGCGGGGTCGGCGAGGCGGATGGAGCTGTCCTGAAAACCGGCATTGATTCCCGCTTCCTGGATCCTGCGCGTCAGTTCCTCATAGAGCTTGCGGTCGGCGTCGGCGTCCCGCTTGAGGTTGGCGTATTCGAGCGCCTTTCCGTCCAGCCCGTCCAACTCGGCCTTGGCTTCGTCGCGCGCTTTGAGCAGGGTCTGCTCGCGATTCGCCGCCTCCTGATATTCCAGTTGCACGCGTTGTGCGACGTCCGCCTTCAGGGCCTGCAATTGACGCTGCAGCTCGGCGATATTGCTGGCCTCGCGCTTGTATTCGGGATGATTCGCCGCGTAATGCGTTTTAATCACGGCAAATCTCTGATTTTCCTCGGCGATTTTATCCTGGAGCTTTTGAATCTGGTCGCCCTGGGGGGAAACTTCGAGGGCCTCGATCGAGCCGCTCTCCGCCGAGCGCGCGGCGACCTCCTTCTTGAAACGGTCGGCCTGCGCGTTGGTGTACTCCGTATTCAATTGCAGCAGCCGCGCCGACTGGATATTGGTCTTCTCGTCCGGACTGATGACGTTCAGCTCCTTCTGGAACTGCGCCAGCGCCGCGCTGGAGCGCTCCATCTTCGCCTGCAGTTCCTCGAGCTGTTTGGTCATGAAGGCCGAGACCTGAGTAGCGGCCTGATAACGAATGGTGTAGCTGTGCTTGATAAAGCTGTCGGCCACCGCATTCGCCACCTCTGCGGCGAAACGCGGATCGGGCGAGCGATAGCTGATCTGCAGAAGATACGTTCTAGTCGGCCGCGTCACCCTCAGGTACCGCAGCGTCACCGGCGCATCCGGCCGCGTTCTGGTCAGCGCGATCTTCAATTGCTCGGCCACGGGGCGGAGCACGGAATCCGACTGGATCAGCTTCATCTGCGTGGAGAGAAACAAATCCGAATCGGCCACTGAAGCCGCGCGCGTGGTGGCTTCCTGGCCGATAACGCCGGTCGGCACCATCCGGTCGACGTCAAGTGTGGCGGTGGATTCGTAATAAGGCGTGAGACGGGAAGAAACGATAATTGTCGCGGCAACCGCGAAAACCACGAACAGCAGCAGGGGCCATTTCCGCCGCCGGAGAATCCAAAGATAATGTGACAGCGGCGTTTGCGATCCATCGCCCTCGCTGTCGTCCGGGAGGGGAGGGGACTGATAATAGGCCACTCGCTCCACCCTGGCAGGCGAGGCGTCGTGCGTTGAAGGCAGCGCGAGGGATTTGTTTTCGTCAGACATGAGATTCTGATGACGGCAGCCGCAAATATATCTTTTGGATGAAACGAGGGAACCGCATCACCGTGCGTTTGCCAGCCATAATATCACGCGATTCTTACATTTGGGCGCAATAAAACCACTATTGTCGCGTAAAGTCCCCGTCAGATCGCCCTTTGTTTTCCGGCGATTCCGGGCCGCCGGCGCCCGTATATTGCGACACCGCCCCTGCCAGAGCGAACCATAAAAACGACAGCACCGGCTCCCGGATCGGATAATCCACCAAACTATGCGCCATGACGCTGAGAACGCCAAGGCCCCAGACGGATTGCACCGCGGGCCGCGCCGTCCACAAAACCAGTATGGCCATCAACAGCAGGAACGGAATTCCGCCGTCCGAGGTCCACTGCGCCCAGTCGTTGTGCGCTTCATTGGCCAGCAGAGCCATATCGAAGGTGGCGGCATGCGGATAAATGGCGCGCCAGGTCCCCATGCCGTGTCCGGTCCACGGGCGTTCGGCGATCATTTGCAGGGTCGAATCCAGTAACTGCCGCCGGATTGCATAGGGCTTGTCCCGGAAATGCGCCTCGATCCGGTCCGTGCCGGCAATCGCGGCCGCGGTGGTCACCATGAGAGCCAGCCCGCCGAAAATCAATAGAATCGTCTTCGCTTCCAGCCGCCGCCGGTAGAGTACCAGCCCGAGAAACACCAGAAGCTCCGAGAAAATCAGAGTCACGCCAGCGCGCGATCCCGCCGTGATCGCCCCCGCCAGGATCATCGCGTAGCAGAGGGCGCCGGGCAGCGGATTCTTTTCCTGCATGGAGCACAGGGCGACCGGCGCCGCCAGTTCCATCAGTGCGGCGAACTGGTTGCTCGACAGGAATGTTCCCGTGACTCCCTGAATGGCGGGGAAGATCCCGAACACCCGCACCGGCATGCTGTAATACTGCAGCATCGCGGCCACCGCGAGCGCCGTCACGCTCCACAGCAAAAACCTCAAAAAGACATGGAGGGCGGCCCGGCTGCGGAGAATCTGCGCCGCCGTGATAAACGCCGCCGTTCCGACTGCCCACACGACGGCATTGCCCACCGTCAATCCGGGCAACTCGGTGGTTTTAAAGGCCATCTGCAGGAAGCCCCACGCGCCGATCAGAATCAGCAGAGGCGTCTGGGGCGGCCATTCCACTTTTTTGCCAGAAAAAATCATCCAGCCAGCCATGACAGTGCAAATGCCAGTGATCGCCACGCTGACCGCCCAGTAGCGTGGCGACCAGGCCACGCAGATTCCCGCTAGGAGCGCCAACCACAGTCCCGCCGCCCACAGCACACGAGACAGATCGCTCATCGCGCGGGCTCCAGACGAACGGAAAGGAGCTGGAGTACGCCGGAAACCCGCGTCGTCCCGGTCGCCCGCGTGTAACGCAGATCCAGACGGACTTCTCTTGTTTCCCCGCCCGTTTCAAACTCACAGCCGGTGCCGGAAGCGAGCAGCGGAGGGCACTCGATCGGATCCTGCTCCTGGCCGCGAAAAATTTCGAACCGGAATCCGGGATCCGCCGGCGCGCTCAGCGCGGTGGCGTCGATTTTCCACGACAGGCGATAGCGCGCGGAGGGCAGCACAGCCGCCCGGGCCGACAGGTTTTGAAACGACTGCGGCTCGTCGCCGCTGATTTCCATGCGAACGGAACCGGAAAAACCGCTCGTGAATACGCCGGGAACATCCGTCACCCGCCAGCCGAAAGCGCCTGCCCCTGGCGGATGGCGGAATTGCGGATCCGCGAGCGACTCACCCTTCGCGGGATCGAGGCGCCCGGACGCCAGAATTCCGCGGTCGACGAGTCCGTTCCACACGCGCACCGCGTCCGGGACACGATCGGTTCTCAAAAGAAAATCCGGGAACGCGGTGAGCATTCCGAAGCCGGCCGCGTCCGCTCCATTTGTTGCGGCCAGCGCTTCGGGCCAGAACGCGAGGGCCTCATCGGTCCTCTTCGTTTGCATTAGAAACCGCAAATACTCGACCGGCCTCGGACCTTGCGGTGGAATGAGGCTCTGAATTTTGCGCGAGGCCGCATCATTCTTCGCCAGCTTCCACGCCAGATCGAAAACGGGCGACGGATCATAGCCGAGAGGGTCGAGATGCAGAATGCGTTCGATCATCGGCCAGGCTTTATCCGGCTGATTTGTCCGGTAATAATAGTTCGCCAGAGTCCAGGCCGGTTTGAATTGATGGTCCACCGCGGCGGCTCGAACCAGATCCTCTTCCGCTCCGGCGTTCTCGCCCCCGAATTCCTCGCGCAGCCCGAGCGTCATCAGAACCGAGGAATTGAAGGGATTCATCCGCGCCGCGCGCCGGAGTTCCTCATCAACGGCCGGCGACGGATCGCCGCTGTCGCTGTGATCGAGTGCCGCGCGCGTCTCCAGATTCGGATCGCCCGGGGTCAGGAGGCGAGCCTTTGCAAACCCCTCGGCCGTGCCCGCGCTGGCCAGCCAGTCGGCCCGAGCCGTGCGGATGGACCACCAGATGGCGAACCCGCAAACCGCAATCACGAGCACGCGGCAAAGAATTCGGAGAAGGGCAAACAATGTCCAAGCTTATCGTGGCTTATTGACGCCCGGAAGTGCCATCCGGAAATCCCCCCGGGCACAATAACAAAATGCTCTTCTTTCTGCGGAAACTGATGGAAGCTCTCCTGCTCCCGATCGGCGTGTCGTGCCTTTTGACGCTGGCGGGCATCGCTTTCCGGCGCCGCTGGGTCGCGGCCATCGGCGTCATTGCGCTTTACACGTTCAGCACACCGGCGGTGTCAAACCGGCTGATGGCCTCGCTGGAACAGTCTTATCCGCTGATGAGCGTCGCGAACGCGCCTCATGCCGATGCCGTCGTCGTGCTGAGCGGAAGCGTCGTGCGGGGCATTTCGACTCCGGGCATCCAATGGGGAGATAGCGCCAGCCGTTACTATGCCGGTTTCGATCTGGCCATGGCCGGGAAAGCCGAAACCATTGTGTTTTCGGGCGCCGTCGCTGACGACGTCCGGGGTCCGAGTCAGGGCGCCATCCAGCGCCGGGTTGCGATCGCACACGGTCTGGCCGACAGCCGCATCGTGGTCACCGACCGGGTCTTCACCACCGAGGACGAAGCTCGCAAGGTCTCGAAAATTCCCAACATCCACTCGATCTTGCTGGTCACCAGCGCGTTTCATATGCGGCGGGCGGCATTTCTGTTCCGCGAGCGCGGGCTCCAGGTTTTCCCCTTTCCGACCGACCTTCGTAGTTTCGCGCGGCAACCGTGGCAACCAGCTTCTTTTATTCCCAGCGCTGCCGCCCTGCGGAATTCGGAAGCTGCGCTCCGCGAATATTACGGGCTCGCGGTTTATCGGACCCTCTATTTCAGAATCGCGAAACATTAGAGTGTCAAGAACTAAAAGCCGCAGAATGGTTTCTTTATTTGTAAACCCATGATGCCGCTCGTTGCTGTATGCTATAAAATTCACAAACTTCGAGCCGTCCACCTTCAAAAAATGTGGGTGGAACAGCGTGAGCTTGTCCCAAATTTGCCGGGAGAGCCTGTCCATCGGCGTCGGATTTTTCCCAGGTTTCCGATTTTTTTCAATCAGGATGCGCCCGATTCTCTTGTCGGTCCCGCACATGGGCGGCAACGAACAGCTTTACGCCAATCAGGCTTTCGATCTGAACTGGGTCTCGACGGCCGGTCCGAATCTTGCGGCTTTTGAGGAAGCGTTCACGCGGCGGCTGGGGCTGCCTTCGGTCTGCCTCTCGAGTGGAACTGCGGCCATTCACCTCGGCCTGCGGCTTCTCGATGTCGGGCCGGGCGACGAAGTCCTGTGCTCCACTCTCACCTTCGCCGCTTCCGCCAATCCCATCCGTTATCTCGGCGGCGAGCCAGTCTTCATCGACAGCGATCGCGCCACCTGGAACATGGACCCCGGTCTCCTTGCAACGGCGCTGCGGGACCGAGCGGCGCGCAATAAGCTTCCCAAAGCGATTGTCGTGGTCCATCTTTATGGCCAGTGCGCCGATATGGACCCCATCCTCGAAGCCGCAAACGATTACGGAATCCCGGTTCTCGAAGACGCCGCCGAGGCATTAGGGGCGACTTATAAAAAAAAACCCGCCGGTTCGCTGGGAAAAATCTCCGCATTTTCGTTTAACGGGAATAAGATCATTACGACGGCCGGCGGCGGCATGCTTGCGGCGCAGGATCGCCGGCTTACGGAAAAGGCGCGTTTCTGGGCGACACAGGCAAAGGACCCCGGCATCGGATATGAGCATTCCGAGACGGGTTACAACTATCGGATGAGCAATGTGCTCGCTGGCATCGGCCGCGGCCAGCTTGAAGTGCTCGACCTGCGCGTTGAGCAGCGCCGCGCCATCGCCTTCCGCTACCGTGAGGCCTTTGTGGATATGCCCGGCATCTCGTTCATGCCCCAGGCGCCGTACGGAATTTCGACCAACTGGCTGAGTTGTTTTCTAATCGATCCGGAGAAATTCGGCTGCTCGCGCGACGCGCTGATTCGCCGGCTGGAGGAGGCCGGGATCGAATCGAGGCCGGTCTGGAAGCCGATGCATCTGCAGCCGCTCTTTTCGAATTGTCCGTGCTACGGCGGTGGCGTGGCGCAGGATTTGTACGAGCGCGGCATCTGTCTGCCCAGCTCGAGTTCGCTCTCCGCCGAGGAGCAGGCGTATGTGATTGCCCACATTCGCGCCGCGTCCATTGCTGACGCGGACTCCCGGTCTGCCGCGCCCGTCTCTTCGCTGGCGCTTCGAGTCCCGTGTTGAATCCAGCTTCGCCGATATCAGCCCCTCCGCCGCCCGCCGCGGCGCCGTCTCCGGCTCCGGGAGCTGGACGCGCCCGCCCGGTGGTCGTCTTCGGGATCGAGATCGCAACCATCGTCAGCGCGGCCGTTCTGGCGTTTCTGCTGCGCTTCGATTTCCAGCTCCCGCCGGCCTACGTGCAGACACTCGCTCTCGCGTCGATCGTCTGGGTGCTGATCAAGCTGACGTCCTTCAAGCTGCTCGGGCTCGATCGCCGGTGGGCCCGTTATATTTCGCTGGCCGATCTCCTGCGGCTGGCCTGGAGCAACCTGATCGGCAGCCTCTTCGCGCTGGCCATTCTTCTCGCGATCAGGAGCGGCGTGCCCAAGTCGGTCTATGCGATCGATTTTCTTCTGTGCGTTACGATGGCGGCGGGGCTGCGGATCGCGGTTCGCGTGGTTTCCGAGATGAGCCGGTCGCGCCATCCGCTGCCAGACCGGAAGCGCACCATCATTTACGGCGCCGGGAACGCCGGTGCGTCACTGTTGCGCGACATTCGGCAGAACCCGGCGCTGACCTACGATATCTGTGGCTTCGTGGATGATGATCCCCGCAAGCTCGGTCTTGTCTTCCATGGCGTCAGAGTCTTCGGACATGGGGACGATCTGCACGCGATCGTCAAAAAGCATCAGGTGGAGTCTGTCCTGATCGCCGTCCCTTCCGCCGGCGCCGCGCAGATGTAGGAGATTCTGGAACGCTGCGCGGCCGCCGG
>CAZXCO010000452.1:0-1503 GCA_964639095.1 uncultured Solibacteraceae bacterium | reverse complement strand
ATCGCGCCACGCGCCCGCGCGTCCGTAAGTCCCGGCCCCACACCGCTCGACATCGCGCTGCACGGCGGCGGTAAATACAACGTTCCCGATCTGGGCATTTACCTCTGGCGCTGGAAAGCCAGACCGGTTGTGAACGCGCCGGCTTTCGCAGTGGATAACCGCCGCTACATGTTCAGCCCGCTGGGCCAGAACATGCCGTTGTTCAATCTCCTTCCGGCGCGCGACTCCTTCAGCCGCTTGACAACGCGAATGGACGTGCCGCAGCCCATCCGAAGGCGCGAATTTTACGAGAATCCGGAAGCGTTCTATGGCCCTGGTTTGAGCATCGAGCTTTTCGCCGACGGCGCACCGGTCGATATCTCGCGCATCTGCGTGCGCGACCTTTCGGACAGCGGGGCAGGGCGGTGGAACGGGTGCACCCGCAAGGGCGCCATCGCCATCGATCCCGAACTCGGGCGCATCCAGCTTGCGGGCGACGTTGCGGTTCCGAAGGACCTGCGTCTGAACTTTGCATATGGCTTCCCCGCGGAGATCGGCGGCGGGCCTTACGATCGCACCGCCCGGATGCCACCTCTGACGCGCGATGCCTTTTCGTTCTTCGCGCAGGCCGGCTCCGGTGCGACTCCGACGCTCGAGAGCGCCGTTGCCCTGTGGAATAATCAGCCGGCCGGCACGAAGGGTGTGATCGTGCTGCCGGCGTTCGAATCGCTTTCGATCGATCTGACGAAGGCCGCGGCCATCGTGCTTCCGCCCGGGAGCACCCTTTACCTCGTCGCGGCGCAGCCGGAGCCGGGTGGGACCCCAGGTTTGAGCGGCGCCAGCGTCACGCTGCGCGGCGATATCGAAATTCAGGGCACATCCACCGGGAGCGGCCTTGCGGCGAACGCCGGACAACTGGCCGTAAACGGGGTCTGGATCTCTGGAACCGTCCGGATTTCCGGCGGTCCCGCAAACGTGCAGTTCTCCGATTGCACGCTCGTACCGGGAATCGCTCTGACCCGCGCGGGTCTGCCCGCGGCGCCGGGATCGGCCAGCATCGTGGTGGCCACGCCCGGATCAAGTCTCTCGCTGGTGCGTTCGATCAGTGGTCCCGTGGGAGCCGTCACCGGCGCATCGGTCCGGATCTGCGGCAGCATCGTGGACAGCTCATCCCGCTGTGCGGTTGCCTTCGCGGGAGAAGATCTGGCCTCCGAAGGCGCCGATCTGCACATCGAGAACAGCACGGTAATCGGCAAGGTGCGCGTCCACAGCATGGAACTGGCTTCGAACACGATCTTTCTGGCCATGCGGGCGAAAAAGGATCCGTGGCAGGCAGCGGTATGGTGCAGCCGCAGGCAAAGCGGTTGCATGCGATTCTGCTTCGTCCCGTCCGATTCGATCACGCCCCGCCGTTACCGTTGCCTGCCGGAAGACACGGGCGCCGAAAACGCGCTGACGCCGAAATTCGTGACTCTCCAGTACGGACGGCCATCCTATGCGCTTCTCAGCGGCGGCGTGCCGATG
>CAZXCO010000451.1:0-4661 GCA_964639095.1 uncultured Solibacteraceae bacterium | reverse complement strand
CGCGAAGAAATCGGCGTGCTGATCATCCCCGATGCCGAGGCCTGCCGCGCGGCGGGCCCGGATGCCGTCACCGCGAAATTCCGCGCGGCGCTGGAGGATCTGGCGCGCGAGAGCACCGGCAGTTCCAATCGCATCGCCCGCGCCATTGTGCTCACGGAGCCGCTGTCGCTCGACGCGCACGAGATCACGGATAAAGGCTCCGTCAACCAGCGCGCCGTGCTGAAGAATCGCGCGGCGCTGGTCGAGGACCTTTACGCCTCGCCGCCGCCCGCGCACGTCATCGCACTGGATTGAAGGCCGGGCGCCGGCGCCTATTCGCTGAGCAGATCTGCCGGCAGGATGCCCATCCGCACATAGATGGGGCGCACGATTTTGCGGATTGCCGGCAGCCGGTGCGCAAACCACAGGCTTCCCAGCAGACAGACCGCGCCGTTCACCATAACGGTCGCAGGCGCCCCGATCTTCGCCGCGAGGTTGCCCGCGAGCAGGCTTCCGAACGGGGCCATCCCGAGGAACGCCATGGCGTAGAACGACATCACACGGCCACGCTTTTCGTCATCCACAATCGTCTGCAGAATCGTGTTGCTCGGGGCCATCTGCTGCATCAGACCGAAGCCGAGAAAAGGCAGGATCAGAACCGAAGTCCACAGCAGGTGCGAGAACCCGAAGGCGATCAGCGCCGCGCCGCAAACGGCCGTTGCCGTCGCGATTCGCCGTCCCAACCCCACAATCGTCTTCCGCATGGTAAGCGAAACGGTCCCGATCAGCGCGCCCACGCCCACCGCCGACATGAGAAATCCGAGCGTATTCGGCCCGCCGTGCAGCACGTCCACCGCGAAGATCGGCATCAGGACCGAATAGGGCATCCCGAACATGCTCACCAGCCCGAGGTTCGTGAGGATGGACCGGATGGGCAGTGATCCCCGGACGTACTGCCAGCCTTCCTTCAGCTCATGCCGGATTTCGCGCTTCGGATTCCGGACCTGTGGAACCGTGATCCGCATTGCGACGAGCGAAAGAATCACCGCAATGTAGCTGATTCCGTCGATCAGGAAGCAATAGCCTTCGCCGACGCTCGAGATCAGCGCGCCCGCAATGGCCGGACCGATCAGGCTGGCCGAGTTCACCATCGAGCCGTTGAGCGCGATGGCGTTGCCGAGGTCGTCCTTGCTGTCCACCATCTGGACCACGAACGATTGCCGCGCCGGCATGTCGAAGGCGTTGACCAGGCCCTGCATCAGCGCCAGCAGAATGATCTCCCAGATGGTCGCTATCCCGCTGAGCACGAGCGCGGCCAGCGACAGCGACTGCACCATGGAGAGCGCCTGCGTGACGATCAGCGTCCGGTGCCGGTCCCAGCGGTCGACCCAGACACCCACAAACGGCCCCAGCAGGAATATCGGGATCTGGCTCGCGAACCCGACCACGCCCAGCAGCACCGCCGAATCGGTCAGCCGGTAGACCAGCCAGCTTGTGGCGATCCGCGTCATCTGCGTGCCGATCAGCGAAATACTCTGGCCGGAAAAAAAAAGCCGGTAATTGCGGGCCCGCAGCGCGCGGATCGCGAGTGCAAGGTTCGCCATCGGCTTTGGAATTACTTTCGGACGGTGGGCAGAATCACCACGACGCCATTATCCACGCCAAGCACAGGCGTCGCGTCGTGACGGCGCTCCTGCCATTTCTGCGGACGCAGCACGCGCAGCACGGCGATTTCGTCGCAGGAATGAAATTTGGGGCAGCGGAGGCAGTCTTTCCATGCCTTCAGAGGCAACTCGCCGCGCTCGACTTCCTGGAATCCCAGCTTGCCGAAGAAACCGGGCACGTAAGTGAAAGCGAAGACGGCGTCGAGCCCGTAGAGCTTCGCTTCATACACCAGCGCATCCACGACCAGCCGCCCGATCCCGTGCGTCTTGTGGCTTTCGGCCACGGCCAGCGACCGCACTTCGCCCATGGTGGGTGAATAGAAGTGCAGCGCGCCGCATCCCACCAGTTGGTTGCCCGCGTAAGCCACCATGAAATCGCGCATGTTCTCGGACATTTCGAACTCGGTCCGGGGCAGCATGATCCCTTTGGCGGCATAGCCGTTGATGAGATCCAGCAGGGCCGGGATATCCTGCATCGCGGCCTTGCGCACCTCGATGCCGCGGCCGGATGCCGTCTGGTTCTGAACGAGTTCCGGTGTCAGCGCGCTGATCATATCGGCCTACGGCAGGATTGCGGACATGACCGGAAACAGCGGATCGTGATGCGGACCGACAATGCGCGTGCCCGGCTCCTCGCCATCGAATACCCGCTTTACGATATCAGGGCCGGAGCCCTTCACGATGCTCACTTCGTGCACGCCGCCTGCCACTGCATCGGTCGCCGCATTCAGCTTTGCCTGCATGCCGCCGGTGGCGACGCCGGTGTCGATCAGCCCGCGGCAATCTTCGATCGTGAGGCGGGGAATAATCGTTTTGGCGGCATCGAGCACGCCCGGCACGTCGGTGAGGAAGACCAGCCGGTCCACTCCCCAGGCTGCGGCGACCGCCACCGCCATCGAGTCGCCATTGACGTTGAAAACCTGGCCATTCGCTCCGCCCGCCACGCACGCCACGACGGGCAGAAGACCCGCGTGCGCCAGCGCATCCAGAACGTCCGGGTCGGAAGCGACGACGCGGCCGACAAACCCCAGCTCCGGATCGAGCTGTTCCGCCGTCGCAAGGCCCGCGTCGATTCCAGTCAGCCCGACGGCCTTCGCGCCTGCAGCGCACAAAGCCGCGGTCAGTTGCGTGTTGACGCTCCCGGCCAGCACCTTGAGCACGGCGTCGATGGTTTCGTCCGTGGTCACGCGCAGTCCGCGCACGAAGCGGCTCTGAATGCCGCGCTCTTCGAGAAACCGTGTCATCTGCTTGCCGCCGCCGTGAACCACCGTCACCGACACGCCGGACCGCGCGACGTCCGCAACCTGGCGGGCGATATCGTGCCGCGAAGCGGGGTCGTCGAGCAGGCTTCCCCCGATTTTGATGAGAGCTTTCAAAGCAGCCCAGCCGTCTCGGGAAAGCCCAGCACGAGATTGAGGTTCTGAATCGCCTGTCCGGCCGCGCCCTTCACGAGGTTGTCGATGGCGCTGACCACGACGCAGCGCCCGCTTGCCGGATCCGAAATCACGCCGATATCGCAGAAATTCGTGCGCGCCACGGCATGCAGGTCGGGCACATGGCCCGGCTCATACAGCCGGATGAAGGGCTCGCGGCCGTACTGCTTTTCGTAGATCGCGACAATGTCGGCGGCCGAGAGCGGCTGCGTGAGGCGGAAGTAAATGGTTTCGAGGATGCCACGATCGATCGGAATCAGATGCGCGGTGAAGCTGAACTCGCGCTCTTCGAGCCCGCTGGTCAAAAGCACTTCCGGCACATGCCGGTGGCGCAGGATCGAATAGGCGGAGAAGTTTTCGGCCGCTTCGCAAAAGCTGGTCTTGAGACTCGGCTTGCGGCCCGCGCCGCTGACGCCGCTCTTGGCGTCGCAGATAATGCCGGCGCCCCGGTCGACAATGCGCGCGGCGAGCAGCGGCCGGATCGCGAGGTTGGCTGCCGTGGGGTAGCAGCCTGGATTCGAGACGAGACGGGCCGTGCGGACGCGGTCGCGGCAGTATTCCGGCAGCCCGTAGGCGGCGCAGGAAAAGAGCGCGGGCGCGGTGTGCTCTTCTTTGTACCACTGCTTGTAGCGCTCGGCAGTGCGGAGCCGGAAGGCGCCGCTGAGGTCGATGACCGCGGCTCCGGCGTCGAGGAACTTCGGCGCAAGGTCCATCGAGACTTCGGGCGGCGTGGCCAGGAGGACCGCTTTGAGTCCTTCCGCCGCCACCGATTCGGGCGCAGCCGGCGCACGGCGGATGGTGGACTTCCGGCGGAGCCCGCCGGCGTTGCCGGTGTCGGTGCGGTGTTCGAGCAGAACCGGCTCGCAGTCGGGATGCGCGGTGAGTATGCGGACGGCTTCGGCCCCGCTGTAGCCGCTGAAGCCGACAATTCCTATTTGGGCGCTCATTGATTATTTATGCAGTGATATGAATAAATATACCATGTGCGGTAATGGGTAGTGGATACGGGGTTGCGTTGGTTATTTATACATACACGGCGCGGATTGATCAGAATGGCCATGCCTTGAGGGCCAGTTCCGCCAATACTTTCTGTCGGTTAGCCACTTCGGATGGCGTCCACTGATCGACCTTGGCCACCTGTCGGGTTAGTTCGTACGGTGAATCGGCATATGCGGACTTCTTCCTTTCGAAGCCATCGCTGCGAAGATCGGAGTTTGTCTTGGCCAGGAGCAGTGTGAGATTGCCTAGCCTCTTAACGTATCCTCGCGCTGCCTGCTCGTCGAATTCAGGCCAGTTTCCATTGGGCGATTCTGGAAGTATGTGCTCCAGATTTATCGTCTGCTTGTCATCGTTTGGAATGAACCACGGCGTTGGCTCGTTTTTCGCCGCCATTTCCAGCGACCGAAGATAGTACCGAGCAATCGCCGCCTTTGACACGGTTGCAGTCTCAAAGGCATGTCTGAAGTCCTCGTTGCCCGGCACGATGTCAGCAAGGAACTTTCTGACTGCTACGGGCGATTCAAGTTCCTGATTGAAGACCTTGTGCCCTGCATTCGCCAGCGGCTCTTCTATTGATCCCTGGCTT